>NZ_JAEINN010000007.1 GCF_016342405.1 Maridesulfovibrio ferrireducens
TGATGAATTTGAAATCAACTGTCAGGAAAATATTTTTGTGGCTTAACTAACTGTCCAGAAAAGTGTGGCAGGATCAACCAGTCAAAGTAAAAGGGTAGACCTTGATATATGGTTCATCCGCAATGAAGTTCTAAAGAAGGATGTAGCCACTAAGCTTGATGTGACTCCTCAGAGGTTATCTCAAATACTGAATGGTAAATACACAAGACACTCAGTTTATAAAAAACTGTGCAATCTGGAACTGGATGATGAAGGTTTAAAACTGCCTGTTGATTTAATTCCCCTGCCAGCCAAAGCCCAAAAGACCGGGCCTAAAGCTAAGGACGGGGAAGTTTAATGCCTTATTCAAGTGCAATCCAAACGATGCCGCCCGATGCAAGTATTGAAATCGTACTAATCATCCTTTGCTGTCTTTTCGTTGCAGCTTTGATTGTTGGCGGTATTCTGTATTTTAAACATAAAAGAGAAGAATACGCTGTTAGCCTTCTCTCCACCAGTTTTTCCCGCAAACGCAAACGTTCTCCTCTTATCGAAAACGTATCCGTAGTCATGTCTGAAAAGATGAAGGATGAACTCCTGCGTGTTTCAGGCGGCCAGCAGTCCAAATACATTCGCGCTTCCGTGCGTCTGGCTCTCCCTGTGCTGAAAACTCACCCCAGCTTAATAGATATTCTGGAGAAGGAATAAGCGCAATGCTGAGTTTAACTTGTCTATTGCAATATTATCAACATGATAAACATATTTATTTGCCGAGTTTTATTTCTGGCCGGGAGTCGGGATTCATTCCGCTTTCCGGCGAGGAATAAAGCAAAACATAGCGGAGGTTTCCATGCTCATGAAAAGTTTATCGGGAGGTCGGTTATGCGCCGGATAGCTGTTTGTTTGTCAAAGGGGGGAGTCGGTAAAACAACAACCGCTGTGAATCTGGCTCATGGACTGGCGCGGCGGGGTAAATCCGTGGTGCTTGTGGATCTGGACACGCAGGGGCAGGTGAGTCGCTATTTCGGGCTTACCCCTGAATTTTGTCTGGCTGATGTGGTTCGCAATGTTCAGCTTAAAGATTGTTTGATACAGGCTCGGGAAAATTTGCAGGTTATAGCCGGGGGTGCGGATCTGGCTATTTTGAAGGAATGGATTTCAAACCGTTCCATGAAACGTGAGATGGCTCTTACAGAATTGCTTGAACCTCTTGAATCTATGAATTTTGATTATGTGATTTTTGATACATCGCCGGGTTGGGATGTGCTGAACGTAAACGTGTTCTTTTATGTAGATGAACTGCTGTGTCCTGTTTCGCTTATGGCCATGAGTCTGGATGGAGTTGCGGAGTTTGTTCAGAATCTTGAGCAGGTCCAGAAATACCGTCCGGATTTAATGATTGATTACATCGTCCCTACTTTTTTGGATCGTAGAGAGAAGCAGTGCGAAGAAGTGCATGATCTGCTTAAAAAGCACTTCGGAGATAAAGTGACCATGCCGATTCCTAAGAACGTCAGGGTGTCTGAATGTTTTGGTCACGCTAAGACTATTTATGAGTATGCTCCAAAATGTATAGGAGCCGGTATGTACGAAGAGCTGGCCTGTACGGTGGATGAATATGTCAGACGATAGAGAAAAGACTCCTGATCTTTTGGATACTGTTCTGGGCGGTCGAGGTGGCGGTACGCCGTCAGAGCGTCAAGACGACAAGGCGGTCAGTCGTCAGGACGTTAAACAGCTTGGACGTCGTGACGTCAAGACGTCAAAAGCTAAACCTTACAAATTGACTGTCTATGTAGATGAAGCAGTGAATGAAGATTTGGAGCTGATGCAGGTTAAGCTTAAGCGAACATTCGGAGTGGTGACTAAGTCCAAGTTAGTGGAAGGGGCTTTAAGGATTTGTCTGAAGGACATTGCGGCAAGTGGACTGGAAGCTCTTATAAGGGAGGATCATGACAAATAATCTTAACAGTAGGCGTAAGCGGCAGGCCATCACAAACAGACAGCTTCATGTTGTGCTGTCCATGGTTGGAACGGGGCTGGAGTTGATGGATGAGTCCTTTTGTAAATCCGCGCGCGGCCGTTCCTCTCTTGAGAAGATACATAAATGGTGTTTCGAGGCGCGGGACAGGCTTGATACTATTTCCAGTACCAGAGCGAACAAGGCTGTCAGCATGTCGTTCAGGCAGGTCAGGGATACTGTGGAAGTGATGTTTCCGGATGGTGAGTTCGGAGCTGAAGATTGGATGCACTACTGGCTGGCGGTTCATATGCTGGTTTGTGATGCGCTGATTACGAAGCTCCAGAAGGGCGGGAAAAAGCCGTGGCACTATTTGGAAATGTCGACTCTGTCTTTGATTAAGGATCTGGCCGGAGATAAAGAGCATGAATTGTATGAGTGTGGTGATGTTGCGGACACTGAGCCGTTGCTCGGAACCGTGGTCGGAATGGCATTAACCGATATCGTATGGAGTGAGTGATGAAAGGAAGTTATAATAAAAAGGCAATGGTTGATGATGTTGTGCTTGGTCCTTTGGCTGAATTTGAAAAGGAATATCCTCCCCTTATTCCCAGAGTTGAGGTTTCAGTGATCACTGCCGGACTCATCAAGCCCAAAACCATTGAGCATGATGAAGCCAAAAGGCAGGGGCCGCGAAAATTTTTGATGATTAACGGCAAGCGTTGTTATCCTGTCCGCTATTTTCTTGAATATCTTGAAAGAAAGGGCGTTCAAGTCGGTGAGATCAAGGCGTTTGGATGCTGAGTGTCTGTGTTGTCTTAAGTTGCATGGCTCTTTCTCTGAGTCCGTTGTTGCATAGATGGAGATAGCGGCGTGTGGTATTTATGTCATTGTGTCCCATTATGGTCATAAGCGAATAAATATCCATGCCGCGCTCCAGCAGGGAGGTTGCAAATTTATGGCGAAGGCCGTGAAAAGTTATTCTGAATCTTCGATCCGAGATTCCTTTATTAATGTTTGTCTTATCGCATATGTCAGTGAACATTCTGGTAATATGCCTCAAGTCGCGTTTGGCTTTGCCTCTGCCGGGGAAAACAAGGTCAACGCCGAATTCTTGAATGCGCTCTTGCAGAATCTGTTGAGCTGTGGGGTAGAGGATGCCAGCGTAGCTTTGGCGGGTTTTACCTTTGCTATCGAGAATAGTGACAGTCCAGCTTTCCTGATTAACTGTATATCCGCAGAGGCTGGCTATTTCGTTGCGCCGATATCCTTGATCCAACGTGCAGAGGATTACATCATGAAAATCAGGATGCTTTATTTTTGCATAGTTCAGAATCATATTTACTTCGGTGTCTGTGAGAACTCTCTGAATCTGGTTGTTCACTTTGGGCGGCTTGATTCCGCGCTGGTAGCGTTTGGACATACTGGCCGGATTGTATCCTTCGAAGATCATAATGTCGGGATTGTTATCAAAGAGCGGTGTGTTGGCCGCATAGTTGAACATGGATCTGATGAGAGTGAGGCATTGCATGACAGTGGCAGGGGCGAGAGGTTCATGATTAATAGGAGAACGTGGATTAGTCAGCAGAGTTTCTTTCAGCAGTTCGATATCTGCCTTAGTGATGTTAACAAGTTTTCTTCCCGAGTATTGCGGCAGAAGGTGCTTTCTCAGTCTATACTGATCAGCCTTCCAGGAACCGGGCTTATTTGTTTTGGCCCATTCGATATATCTATGAGCGATCTCATCAAACATAACTTCTGCCGGAGCGTTGGCTTGCGTTTCAGCTATTTTCTTTCTGGAACTGTCAGTGCGCATTTCCTCCAGAGTCTTCGGTCCTTCACCGATTTCGTTATTCTGCTTAATTTTCGCAAGGAGATCGGCAACGGAAGTTGTAGTCCATCCTTCAGAGGTCCAGCCGACGGCTTCCTCAATTTGTTTTCCTCCTTTATTTTTTCTGTATCTGATGACATAATATCTGTCAGGACGGCGACCCCACTTGCGAGTGGAATGCTCTCTGTATCTGATGCCGAGATAGCCTGTATTTACCCATTTCATAACTGCTCCTTGTTGTCCCTTGTCTGTCCCTCAATTTGCAATTCTATCGGGTACTACAGTAGGAGCGTTGTTTCAACAATATCTTTATATTTTAATGAGTTCGGGCGTGTATGGCATGTAGCAAGGTGGGGTTCTTTGGGATTTAGGATCCAGCGGTTAATCCGTGAGAGTTCGAGTCTCTCCTTTCGCACCAACCAGAATAAAAACAGCCCCTTAGATAGATGTCTAGTACATCACTCTTCGGGGCTTTTTTTGTGGGTTTCCGCCTTTATTTGCTGCTTTGCGTAGTAGATGGGGCTATTATTTACTGTTTAAGCTGGTCGTGATAAGCGGTATACACTTAGCTAATATTTTCAGGAGATACCACAATGCGATACGTCCTAACCGCCATTCTATTTTCATTTTTCAGTCTTTGTCTTGTTTCGCCCGTCTTGGCTGTGGAAGGTAATACTAAAAAATCGCAAGCTTTGCTCGAGTGCATACCGGCTTGTCCGGATTACAGCAAAAATATCAGTTGGGCATCAAAACCCGTGAATCCACAAAAATCAGTGGACGTTTTTTATGTGTATCCCACTATTTACCCCAAGACCTCCCCGAAAAATATGGATATTTTTGATAAAACATTGCGCTCAGATGTGCAGGGGTTACTCAAAGCACAGGCTGGTGTTTTTTCTGGTTCTGCTA
This sequence comes from Maridesulfovibrio ferrireducens, assembly GCF_016342405.1. NCBI lineage: Bacteria > Pseudomonadati > Thermodesulfobacteriota > Desulfovibrionia > Desulfovibrionales > Desulfovibrionaceae > Maridesulfovibrio > Maridesulfovibrio ferrireducens. Next base: position 4,680 of record NZ_JAEINN010000007.1, read on the forward strand.
ATTTATTCGCTCCCTACTATCGTCAGGTGACTTTTGCCTGTCTTGATCCAAAGCAGGACATGATGCTTAATTCGTATTTCCGGATTGGAGCTGACGATGTGCATCGGGCTTTTGATTACTATCTAAATTTTCTGAATAATGGACGTCCCTTTATTCTGGCTGCACACAGTCAAGGTTCTGTGGTTATGCTCGACTTGATTCGAAGCAGGTTTAAAGATCCTAAACTGCAGAATGCGCTCGTTGCAGCTTATCTCATCGGTTATTCTGTTACGGATGAGGATTTGAAAAACTACCCGTGGATTAAGCCCGCTCAGAAGGCGGATGACACCGGCGTGGTCATCTCCTGGAATACCCAGGCCCCCGGCGCCACAGGTTCTCCGGTGCTGCGTCCCGGAGCTATTTGCATCAATCCATTGACTTGGACCACTGACGAAACTCCGGCTGATAAGAGCCTCAACTTGGGGGCCGTGTTCTTCGATGATTTCAAAGGTACAATTATACGGGAAGTTCCACATTACACTGGAGCACGTGTTGACAAGAAAATTGGCGCTTTGATCACCACTCCGCCGGAAAAAGTTGAGATTGGACATTTTCCCAAAGGCGTGTTGCATAAGTTTGATTATGCTTTCTGGTATCGAAATATTGAGAAAAATGTTCAGGATCGCATTAAGTCTTATTTCAAGAAGCAATAGTAGCTAATGTTGTCTAGGCGATGTTCTGAGATAGTAAATTAAAAATGGACCAGCCTTATTAAGGTTGGTCCATAATTTTTATCAAGTCATATTTTTTTTTATAGAAAGCGTTTGTAAGAGGTGTTGAGAACTTCTCCTAAACGCTTAGCCATATCAACGCTGATATTTCGTACGCCTCTTTCCATTTCAGAAATGCTGTTTCTATGAATTCCGACAGCTGTTGCAAGTTCAGCTTGAGTCATGTTTTCGCGGGTTCTGGCTCCGCGTAGAAGCTGAGCAGGAGTAGGTTCAGGAAAGGTTTCATCGAAAGGCAACAATTCATCGCTATCCTCATTTACTTCCGGTATTTCATATTGTGCAAGCCGCATGAATTGCTTGAGAGCGTCAGCTATATCTTCCGTATCTTTTCCCGGTTTTTTTGTTTTCGGTTTTATCATGGCTTAGTCATCCTTTATCTATAGGTTAAGATTTGTAAGTTATCTGATGTGGCTGATGGCTCGATAGCTTTAGTCTACCTGCCGTTGCGAAGGGGGAGCGTAATATTTTAGATAGTAAAAGAAGACATAATCAAATCTATATAAGATAAAAAAGTTTACGTGTCGGAAGCTTATTTATCAGCACAAATGTTATTAGATTGAAGTGTGATCGAATCAAAAATACTTGGATATTAATCGCTTTTGACAGGAAAAAAAGAAAGAGGATTCGCTTCAGCAAAACCAATGACTTAGCTGGACACCGGGGTGCAGATGGACAGAATTCTCCATCTCATGAAGCTTCTAGAAGTAATATAATGTCAAGCTGTATGGATTGCAACGGTTCTGTTGAATTTCTGCCTGATATGGAATAAACTAGTTACTGCTTAAGTAATGTTTCAGATGAGGCCGGCCTTTTTTACGTTTCATAAAATGATTTGTGGATTTCAACTTTTCTGTATATCCGTTACAAACAGATTTGATGATATATTTTTAAATTCACGCCAAATGAGGATATAATGCTCGATTTTGAACGCAAAAGTGTAGTTATGGTCACTTGTCCTAAAGGTTTCTCGCCTTATCTCGCGGAAGAAATTACGAAGATGGGTTTTAAGGTAAGAAACGAATTTTATGCCGGGGTTGAAACCAAGGCATCTCTTAATGAGTGTATGCGGCTCAACCTGTGGACTCGTTGCGGTCATAGAGTGTTGTACCAGCTTAAGAAATTTAAGGCTGCCACTCCTGATCAGATGTACGAAGAAGTTAAAGAAATGGAATGGGAAAGAATTCTTTCTCCGGACGATTATCTCACGATTACTTCATCAGTCATTACTGAAACTATTACAGATACACGGTTTGCCAACGTCAGAGTTAAAGACGCCATTGTTGACAAGGTGCGTGAAAAACTGGGCAGAAGACCTTCTTCCGGTCCCGAAATGACAGGAATTATCGTTTTTCTCCATTGGAGAGGCGACGACTGTACTATTTATCTTGATACTTCCGGCGTGCCTCTTTCCAAAAGAGGTTATAGGAAGCTTCCTCATAAAGCTCCTTTACAAGAAACACTGGCTGCAACTCTGGTTAAAGCTACAGGGTGGACCGGACGCGGAAACTTTATTTCACCTATGTGTGGTAGTGGTACTCTTGCAATTGAGGCCGCTCTTATTGCTCTTTCCGGTGCTCCAGGACTTATCCGCGACACATACGCTTTCATGAGACTGCCTGGTTACAATGAGGCGTATTGGGATAATTTGTGTATGGAGGCTGAAGATAGAGAACGTACTTCATTTGATGGAAAAATTATTGCAACTGATCTTGATCCTGAAGCTGTCGAGGCTGCTCGTAAAAATGCCCGTGCAGCAGGGGTTGAACATCACATAGAATTTGACGTTTGTGATTTCCGGGATACGGTCATACCGGAAGGTAAGGGCATTATTATTTTTAATCCGGAATACGGCGAAAGGATGGGTGCTTCTACTCTGCTTGAGAAGATTTATACAGCTATAGGCGATTTTTTGAAAAATAAATGTCAGGGCTATAAAGGCTATGTTTTTACTGGAAATTCAGATTTAGCCAAATGTATAGGCCTTAGAACTTCCCGCAGACTTCTTTTTTATAATGCTAAAATTGAATGTAGATTGCTCGAATATGAAGTTTTTGCCGGTAGCGGTAAACGAAAATATTAATTTGATTTTGTTTTCCAGTATGCTACTTAGATATTTACTTGTTGAACGGATATCTAAGTAGCATACAATATAATTGTTAAGGAGTTTGGTTATGCCTCGGATTCTCGTCGTTGATGATGATCCCATATCTCGTCAAATTCTTCGTGCAATGCTGGAGAAAGAAGGTCATGTTGTTTCGGAAGCAGAAGATGGCGTAAAAGCTCTTAATAATTACGATAAAAGCTCTATTGATCTTGTTATAACTGATATTTTTATGCCTGAAAAAGAAGGTGTGCAAACTGTAAGGGAACTTATCAAAGAAAACCCTGATGTTAAGATTATTGCAGTTTCAGGCGGAAGTTCTTCAGCAAATTATGATTCTTTGGATTGGATTAAGATGTTTGGTGTGAAGTATACCTTCACCAAACCGTTTGATTCAAAAGCAATTATATCGGCGATAGATGAATTGCTCACTGAATAATAATTCTGCACTAAATCTTATTAAAGCATTCAGTTGCATATTATTTAAACCTGCCGTATTTCTTCCTGACAAATCTTAGAAGAGTAGTATCTAAATGTCTGAACAAGAAAAAATACGGGTAAAATTGGAATTCGATGATGTTGGGTTATCGAGTACACTTTTTGGTGCTCAGAATTCAAATCTTGATGCAATTTCAAAACTTTCGGGCGTGCAGATTAATAGCAGGGGCAATTCGTTACATCTGATTGCGGACAGCCATGAGCTTATTGATCCAGTCGCGAAGTCTTTCAGTCAACTTTATTCAGTCCTTAAGTCCGGAAAGAAAGTTTTTCCGGAAGACGTGGAAGCTGCGTATAAAATTATATGCCGTAATCCCGCCGCGGACCTTGTAAAAATTTTCAGAGACGAACTGTTTTCAGTTTCTTCTAAAAAAACAATTTCTCCTCGCACACTTACTCAACGTGCTTATTTTTCTGCTATTCGCGAAAATGATATGGTTTTTTCCATTGGTCCGGCCGGTACTGGAAAGACATATCTTGCTGTTGCAATGGCTGTTTATGCCTATACTCGTAAAGAAGTTAAAAAGATTATTCTGACTAGGCCGGCTGTTGAAGCTGGAGAAAAGCTTGGCTTTCTGCCCGGTGATCTGGTGGATAAGGTCAATCCTTATATGCGTCCGCTTTATGATGCTCTTTATGATATGCTGGATTATGCAAAAGTTCAGGATATGATTGAAGAAAATATCATTGAAATAGCTCCTTTAGCCTTTATGCGCGGTAGAACGCTGAGTAACGCATTCGTTATTCTTGATGAAGCGCAGAACACCACTCCTGAACAGATGAAAATGTTTATTACCCGTCTTGGATTCGGTTCCAAGGCCGTTATTACCGGTGATATTACTCAAGTTGATTTGCCGGGAAATATTTCATCGGGTTTGGTTGTTGCCCGCAATATTCTCAAAAATGTTGAAGGGATCAGTTTTGTGAAATTTGAAGACACGGATGTTGTCAGGCATCCTCTTGTTTCAAAAATAGTAAAAGCCTATGATTCTTATGAATGCAGTGGCGGCAAAATATGACCTTATCATTGCTATATGAGTGTAGACCTGATTCTAATTTTCCGTTGAGCAAAAGAGAAGTGGCACATATGGCTGAACTTCTGCTTAACACCTTAAAGATAGACGGTTTCGACTTTGATTTAAAAATAACTGATGATTCGGCTATTGCCGTGATCAATCATGATTTTTTAGGTTGCGTCGGGCCTACCAATGTTTTGAGTTTTCCTTTTTCTGAAACGCCAGATATTACTAAAAATAAATATTTGGGTGAAATTGTTCTGTCTGTTGATACATTAGCTCGTGAGACAAGGCTTTACGGCCAAGTCCCCGAAGATCACCTTGTCAGACTTCTGGCTCATGCTTTGCTGCATTTGGCTGGATATGATCACGGGCAGGAGATGTATTCGCTTACAGATGTTGCCGTTGAGACAGTTGCTCCTATTTTCCGACAGCGAATAGTGGGTTGGCACTGATAGCGCGCCAGCCCGTTTGTATTAGTGAACTGAATTTTGATTCGGCTAATACTGTTTTTCGTTTATTTTTGTCTATTTAATGCTATCCGCTTAAATTTCACTATAAATTATGGTTTACAATAGCTGCTCTTATGAGCAATAATTTTTAGTTATTGTTTTTAGAGCTTATTCACATACTATTTGGAGTTTAAAAATGATCAGACATCTGCTTAAAATAAATGATGTTCCACGTTCAGAACTCGGCCAGCTCGTACTCAGGGCAAAAGAGCTTAAAGATAATAAAATCAGAAACAAAAGCCTTGAAGGTAAAACTGTTATTCTGATTTTTGAAAAAGCTTCTACAAGAACCAGAGTCTCCTTCGATGTTGCGATTGAGCAGCTCGGCGGTCATTCAATTTTTATGACTCCCGCTGAATCTCAGCTCGGAAGAAGTGAACCTCTTGAAGACACAGCACGCGTATTGTCCCGCTATGCGGATGCTCTTGTTGTGAGAACTTTTGAGCAGCAGAAGGTTCGTACTCTTTCAGAATATTCAACTATCCCGGTTATTAATGCTCTTACTGATAGATATCATCCCTGTCAGGTTTTGAGTGATATGTTGACTATTTACGAAAGAACTCCTGATCTTGAAAATGTCCATGTCGCATGGGTTGGCGATGGTAATAATATGGCGCATTCATGGATTAATGCAGCAATATATTTCCCTATTTATCTCACATTGTCGTTTCCTGAAGGGTATGAGCCGAATTCTGACGTTCTTGCCCGCGCTCTTGCTATGGGTGCGAAAATCAATATGAGCTATGATCCTATTGAAGCTGTTGAGGGTGCTAATTATGTTAACACCGATGTTTTTGCCTCAATGGGGCAGGAAGAGGAACAGGAAGAGCGTATGAAAGCTTTCCTTCCTTATCAGGTTAACGAAGAACTCCTTGCTCACGCAGCTCCTGATTGTAAAGTTATGCATTGTCTGCCTGCACACAGGGAAGAGGAAGTTACAGCCGATGTTCTTGATGGTCCTAGATCTATTATTTTTGATCAGGCTGAAAACAGATTGCATATGCAGAAAGCTATTTTGGAATGGGCAGTAAATGGAATTGAAGTTGACCTTGAAGCAGTTGAGAAAATTCTCGGACCTGTTCAAGTTCTTCCGAATGTTCATGCAATAGAATAAGAATTGGAAGGAATTAATAATGAGTAAAGTTGAAAAAGTTGTTTTGGCTTATTCCGGGGGTCTTGATACCTCAATTATATTGAAATGGATCAAGCAAGAATATGATTGTGAAGTTATAACTCTCACCGCTGATCTTGGTCAGGGAGAAGAGCTTGACGGAATCGAAGAGAAAGCGCTTTCAACTGGTGCCACCAAAGCATTTGTTGAAGATCTGCGTGAAGAATTTGCGCGTGATTTTATTTTCCCTTGTTTTCGTGCCGGAGCAATTTATGAAGGACGTTACCTTTTAGGTACAGCCATTGCCCGACCTTTGATTGCTAAAAGAATGGTTGAAATTGCTGAAAGCGAAGGCGCTCAGGCGGTTTCACATGGTGCTACTGGTAAAGGGAATGACCAGGTTCGGTTTGAACTTGGTGCAATGGGTATGAATCCCAGACTTAAAACAATTGCACCTTGGCGTGAATGGGATCTTAAATCCCGTACTGACCTTATTAAGTTTGCTGAGAAAAACGGAATAAATATTCCTGTTACTCGCCGCAAACCTTGGTCAATGGACGCTAACCTTCTTCATGTAAGTTTTGAAGGTTCCGAACTTGAAGATCCTTGGAATGCTCCATCTCCCGAATCATATAGATATTGTACCCCTATTGAACAGACTCCTGATGAACCAGAAATCATCACTATTGATTTCGAACGTGGGGATCCTGTCGCTATTAATGGTGTCAGTCATTCTCCTGCCGCTCTCGTTGAAAAACTCAATGAACTCGGTGGAAAGCATGGTATCGGAAGAGTTGATATGGTTGAAAACAGGTTTGTAGGAATGAAGTCTCGCGGTGTTTATGAAACTCCGGGTGGAACAATCATTCATATTGCTCATCGTGATCTTGAAGGTCTTTGTATGGACCGCGAAGTTATGCATCTTCGTGACAGCCTTATTCCTAAATATGCCGAAATGGTATACAACGGATACTGGTATGCGCCTGAACGTATAGCTCTTCAGGCTATGATTGATAAGACACAGGAAAAGATTACCGGAACAGTCAGAGTAAAACTCTACAAAGGTAATGTTATTCCGGAAGGACGTAAGTCTCCTTATTCTCTCTATCGTTCTGATCTCGCAACATTTGAAGAAGATGATGTATATGATCAGAAAGATGCTGAAGGCTTCATTAAGCTTATCGGTTTAAGATTGAAGGGTAAAACTGCTGAATCTGGAAGCAACTGGCTGAAAGACGGCGAAACCTGCGATAAATAGTTAAATAATATTGCTCAGGTGGATTCTTTCTGCCTGAGTTTTTTAATCCTGCCAGTGTCGAGTCATTTCAATTTTTTGGATTGATGTTTGATCCATGGCAGGATTTTTCTTTAGAGATTTTTAGTTATTAGTAAACATTGAGATTACGAGGTATTAATTATGGCTGAAGCAAAATTATGGGGCGGTAGATTTGCTCAAAAAACAGCTGCGTCAGTAGAAGACTACACACAGTCTGTCAGCTTTGATAAAACTCTTTATCGCGAAGACATCGAAGGTTCCAAAGCACATGCGTTGATGCTCGCAGAGCAGGGCGTATTGACCGCTCAGGAAGCCCAGACCTTAGTCAAAGGTTTGGATACCGTCCTCGAAGAAATTGAATCAGGCCAGTTTGAATGGAAAAAGGAGATGGAAGATCTCCATATGAATATTGAAAGCAGGCTGACTGAAATAGTCGGAGCTGTCGGTGGAAAACTTCATACAGGCCGCAGCCGCAATGATCAGGTTGCCCTTGATTTTCGTTTGTATGTTGTACGCAGCCTTGAAAAGTGGAAAACAGCACTTGAAAAGCTGATTTTTGTATTCACTGAAAAAGCTGAAGCTAATCGTGATGTTCTCCTTCCGGGATACACTCATCTACAACCAGCTCAACCTGTAAGTCTTGCTCATCATATGCTTGCTTATGCGTGGATGTTCAAAAGAGACCACAGCCGCGTATGTGACTGTATAAAAAGAGCGAATGTTTGTCCGCTCGGAGCTGCTGCTCTTGCTGGGACAACCTATCCTTTAAAACCGGCCTCTTCAGCTGAAAAGCTTGGTATGGATGATACGTTCCGCAACAGTCTGGATGCAGTTTCTGATCGTGATTTTGTATTAGAAGCTATTTTTACCGGCAGTCTTGTTATGACTCACCTTAGCAGAATATGTGAAGAGCTTATTATCTGGGCGAATCCATGTTTCGGTTTTATAAAATTGCCGGATGCTTTTTCGACCGGTTCATCCATAATGCCGCAAAAAAAGAATCCCGATGTCTGCGAGCTTATGCGCGGTAAAACAGGAAGAGTTTTCGGTGACTTAATGTCATTGCTTACTACCGTTAAAGGGCTTCCTCTTGCGTATAATAGGGACATGCAGGAAGACAAAGAACCTTTTTTTGATGCACATAAAACCGTTTATGCTTCTGTTTCCATAATGGGAGACATGATGGAAGCAATGGGCTTTAACGCTGAAAACATGGAAAAAGCGCTTAAAAAAGGTTTTTTAAATGCGACGGAGCTTGCAGATTATCTTGTAGGTAAGGGCATTCCTTTCCGTGAAGCTCATCACATCACTGGAGCGGCTGTCGCTTATGCTGAAAAAGCAGCTAAGGGTCTTGAAGATATGACGCTTGTTGAATTGAAGTCTTTTTCTGATAAAATAGAGGAAGATGTATTTGAAGTGCTTTCGTATGAAGCCGCAGTCAGGCGTAGGGTTTCACCCGGCGGAACAGGACCCGAATCTGTTAAATCTCAGATTTCGGAATTAAAGAGCTGGCTGAAATAAAAATTGTTTTATTTTTTTCGAATAGTTATAAAAAAGCTCTATTCAAATTGAATGGAGCTTTTTTATAACTTATCTGCATCAATTTTCTGGGCTGACTTAAAGTCTATAATATCTGTTTGTGCGATATGGTTAATGAGCCACTGTTCTAAAAAATCTATAATCTCGTTGCTGAGTTCAGCTTTTTTAAGCATGTGATCTATTTTAAATTGTTCTATTTTTTCAGTAAATTCTCTATGTTGCTCAAGATGCTTAGGAAAGCTGTCTAAATTGTATTTTTTTAGCAGGTTTTCTTCCGTTTCAAAGTGATATAGGCTGTATAAAAACAGCTCGTCTATGATGGTGTCTATTTCATCTTTGTCTAATAACGTTACGTGTTCACGGATTTTTTTTAGCAATTTAAAGAAGTTCTGATGTTGGCCGTCTACAATTCCAACGCCAGTGCATAAAGAGTTTTCATTTATATATTTGGAATCCATAAAAAGCTCCTTATCTGTGTGTGTTGAAAACAAATAATGATTACTGTTTTATATAAAAAACATGTTTATAAACTGACTGCAAGTGTATTATAAAAGAGGTGGCATGGAAGTAGAGGGAATGTTTGTTACTAGAATGGCGGAAGTGTATAGGAGTCGAACCTACCGACGAGGGTTAGCCCGTCCACTGGATTTGAAGTCCAGGCGCCACACCGGTGACGAAACACTTCCGTTCGTGAAGAAAATCAGCTACCAATTTTATAAGGTAAGGGCAAGCATTAATAATCTTTCCTATTCCCCTTGCCTTTTTTAGAATTAGTCTTATTAATACTGATTGAAACTAAACTAAGAACTGATTTTAGTCCGAATGCCGACAGTCTGCGTCTTGCAGGCAATAAGCCGGACAAATATGAAGGAGATGAATTTTGAACAGTTTTGCCAAGAATCTCTTGGTCTGGGTAACCATCATGTTGGTGATGATTGTTTTGTTCAATCTTTTTAACCAGCCTGTAGCTCCTCAGCTCAAGGTATCCTATACTGATTTTCTTATGAAAGTTGATCAGGGAGAAGTCATACAGGTCAAGATTCAGGGACATAAAATCAGTGGAGTAATGGTCGGAGACAAGCGCTTTGTTACCTACAGCCCAGATGATCCAAGTCTTGTTCCGAGTCTGATTAAAAATAAAATTGAAGTGGTCGCGGAGCCTGAAGAAGATGCTCCTTGGTATATGACCCTGTTTATTTCTTGGTTCCCTATGTTGTTATTGGTCGGTGTATGGATTTTCTTCATGCGTCAGATGCAAGGTGGAGGCGGCGGCGGAGGTCGTGGCGGAGCCATGTCTTTCGGGCGTTCCAAAGCTCGCATGCTTAATGAAGAAAGTGCTAAAGTAACATTTCAAGATGTTGCCGGCGTAGATGAAGCTAAAGAGGAACTCTCTGAAATAGTACAATTTTTAAGTGAACCTAAAAAGTTTACCCGTTTGGGTGGGCGTATTCCGAAAGGCGTGCTTCTCGTCGGTTCTCCGGGAACAGGTAAAACATTACTTGCCCGTGCTGTCGCCGGTGAAGCTGGTGTTCCTTTCTTTTCCATTTCCGGTTCAGATTTTGTTGAAATGTTTGTCGGTGTCGGTGCATCCCGTGTTCGTGATCTTTTTGCTCAGGGTAAAAAGAATGCACCTTGCTTGATTTTTATTGATGAAATCGATGCAGTCGGACGTCAGCGTGGAGCTGGTCTCGGCGGTGGACATGACGAACGCGAGCAGACTCTTAATCAGTTGCTCGTTGAGATGGATGGTTTTGAGTCTAACGAAGGCGTTATTCTTATTGCCGCTACCAACAGACCTGACGTTTTGGACCCCGCATTACTTAGACCCGGGCGTTTCGACAGACAGGTTGTTGTTCCGACTCCTGACGTAAGGGGCAGAGCTCATATTCTTAAGGTCCACACTCGCAAGACTCCTCTTGCAGAAGAAGTTGATCTTGATGTTATTGCTCGCGGAACACCCGGCTTTTCCGGTGCTGATCTTGAAAATCTTGTGAATGAAGCTGCATTGTACGCTGCTAAAAATAATCAAGATTACGTTAATATGATTGATTTTGAAGAAGCTAAAGACAAAGTCCTTATGGGCAGAGAACGCCGTAGTCTTATCCTTAACGATAAGGAAAAAGAAACTACTGCTTATCATGAAGCCGGACATGCTCTTGTGGCTAAACTTCTTGAAAATACTGATCCTGTGCATAAAGTTACGATTATTCCTCGAGGAAGAGCGCTTGGTGTAACACAGCAGCTTCCTGTTGATGATCGTCATAACTATTCTAAAAAATACCTTGAAGATACTCTGGTTATGCTGCTTGGCGGCCGTGTAGCAGAGGAGTTGATTCTTGATCAAATGACAACCGGTGCCAGCAACGATATTGAGCGCGCAACTAAGATGGCCCGCAGTATGGTTTGTCAATGGGGTATGAGTGAGAAGCTCGGACCTATGACCTTCGGTGAGACTAATGATCAGGTTTTCTTAGGCAAGGAATTCGGTCACGGCAAAGACTTCAGTGAAGACACATCGCGTCTTATAGATTCAGAAGTCAGAAGAATTATTGATACCGCTCAAGAGACTGCTAGGACTTTGCTGAGCGAGAAGAAAGAGTTTCTTCATAAGCTGGCTGAAGCATTGCTTGAGCGTGAAACTATCTCCGGTGATGAGATTGATATTCTTATGGACGGCGGCGTATTACCTCCGCTTGAAAAAATTAATTCTACCGTAAAGCCTTCAACCGGTGCAAAGGCATATGCCTCCACAGCAAAAACAGGATATACTCCTGTTCAAGAAACCGTTGAAGAAAAAGTTGAAGATGACACTGTAACTGATTCAAAAAATGATTCTGAAGAAGAAAAGAAAGATTTTTCTTTTGATGGATCAATTGACAGCGAAGAATCCGAAAATAAATCTGAAGAAGCGAAACCTTCTGAAGATAAAAAAGGCTCTGAGTAGTCGGAAGAGTGAAATGAATCGGACCTATACATGGACCATTAAAGGGGGCAGGGTTTTAGGCCCTGCCCCTTTTTTTATTGCCGGAATTGTGAATGTTACTCCTGATTCTTTTTATGACGGAGGCACAAACTACGATCCTCAGAAAGCTATTGCCAACGGAAGAATGTTAGCTGCGCAGGGGGCTGATATTTTAGATGTGGGTGGAGAAAGCACCAGACCCTTTGCAGAACCTGTTTCTGTGGAAGCAGAACTTCGCAGGGTTGTTCCTGTGATTGAGGAACTTGCCAAAGATCATGTTGTTTCAATTGATACGGTGAAGCATGAAGTTGCTTTGGCAGCAATCGAAGCTGGAGCTTCAATTGTAAACGATGTTTCAGCCTTTAGTTCAGATCCGGCTTTGCTTGAAATTGTAGCGGACAAGAAGCCCGGTTATGTGTTAATGCATAGTCAAGGTTCTCCTGAAAAGATGCAATTATCTCCACAATATGATGATGTGATTGAAGATGTTTTATCTTTTTTTAAAAAAAGTCTTGAAAAACTCTTAAAGGCTGGATTACCCGAAAAAAACATAGTAATTGATCCTGGCATAGGGTTTGGTAAAACTCTTGAGCATAATATTGCTATATTAAAGAATATTGACGTGTTGATGGATTTAGGTTTTCCGGTTTACATGGGACTTTCAAATAAGTCCTTATGGGGCAAGTTATTGGGGCTTGAAACGCACGAACGTCAAAATGCAACACAGGCAGCCACGGCCATTCTCGCTGCTCGCGGAGTGCCGATTCATCGGGTTCATGATGTTGCGTTGACTTTTCAAACCTTGAAGGTTGTTAAGGCGATTACTGAGGGTAGTTAATGTTTGAATTTTTAGGATTTCAGATTTCATGGAAGGAATTGCTGGATATCGGCCTCGTCGCGGTGGTCTATTTCTATGTGATTCTTTTGGTGCGCGGAACGCGTGCTGCTGCAATCATCTGGGGTTTATTTTTTATATTACTTGTTTATTACACTTCCGATGTTTTCGGTCTTTATACCCTCAACTGGCTTCTTACCAATTTTCTTAGTTCAATTTTTCTTATTATTATTATTTTATTCCAGCGGGATATCCGTAAAGGTCTAGCTCAGATGGGGGCCGGACGTTTTTGGCGTAAAAATGATTTTAAAATTGCAGTCATTGATGAAATCTGTTCAGCCATGGATTCTATGGCCCGACGTAAAATTGGTGCGCTTGTTGTTATTCAAAAGAATGTTCCTCTGGGGGATATTATTGAAAAAGGTGTCGAAGTAGATTCTAAAATAACTAAACAGCTTCTTATAAATATTTTTTGGCCTGACACTCCACTGCATGACGGGGCGGTTGTTATTAACTCAAACAGGATTGTTGCAGCTTCTTGCATTTTGCCTCTTGCACAGGTTCCTACTCAGCAGAGTTCAATAGGCACACGGCATAGAGCTGCTTTAGGGATCAGTGAAGAAACAGATGTTGTTGCAATCGTGGTTTCGGAGGAAAGAGGCTCTATCTCTGTTGCAATAGGCGGCAAGCTTACTACAAGTTTGGATATAGTCAGACTTAAACGTGTACTCAAAAATACTTTGAGTTAGTATTATGGTAAATGAGCGCTGGAAAATAGCCGTATTGGCATTGATGATGTCCATTTTGACATGGTATCTGGTAACAGGACGTGATCTTGTCGAAACTTGGGTTGAATTTCCTTTGGAAATTGTCAATCCTCCACAGGGTATGATTATACGTAGTGGTATGATTTCTAAAGTCTCGGCGCGAGTTAGGGGACCAAAGGGCTTAATTCGTAATCTTGATACTAAAAAAATGGCATATTCCCTTGATACCGGACAGCTGGTATTAGGCGCGAATCCAATTGCTATTGTTGCTGATAAGCTGGGACTCGGCAGTGCTTTGGAAGTCATAGAAATGAATCCTTCTACTATCAATCTTGATGTTGATATGTATGTGAAAAAGAAAGTTTCGGTAATTCCCACATGGAAGGGAAAACTGGATCGTGATTACACGTTGACAGAAAAATCATCTAATCCTTCAGAAGTCACTTTACGTGGACCGGCATCTATTCTTAAAAAGGTTGCTCAGGTTCGCACTCAGACTATAATGCTTGATACTGATTCTCCTCAGAATTGGAGGGGCGATATTCCTTTGAATCTTCCTGAGGAAGTTGAATCCAACCCTGGAATAGTTTCAGTTGCTTTGGATTTTAAAGTAAGAAGTGCAAAAATGTGGGTCAAAGTTCCACTGTACATACTTGGGCCTGAAGAAGTTGAATTCACTGCCAGCCAGAACTTTGTCAGGCTGTATGTGCAAGGGCCGAAGCCGTTCTTTAGAAAGAGCGGTTTTAGAAATGAAATTACCGCTTCGATAGATATTAATGGAACAATTCCAAATGGTAAAAACATCGTGCCTTATGATGTAAGCGTCCCTTCAGGGTGCATAGTAAGTAAGAAAAATCCTGAAGAAATAACTGTAACAATATCGAGACAGACACCAACTGATCATTAGCGTATGATTTTGTCTTTCTTGGGAGATCTTGGATGAGTAAACGTTTATTCGGAACTGACGGCCTGCGTGGTCAGGTTAATATTTTCCCGATGACACCTGATATTGCATTGAAACTAGGGCTTGCGTGCGGCCATTTTTTTAGAAATGGTAAGCAGCGTCACAAAGTTATTATCGGTAAAGATACAAGGCTTTCAGGGTATGTTTTTGAATCAGCTCTGACAGCAGGTCTTTGCGCCATGGGAATGGATGTTTTTCAGGTAGGGCCGATGCCTACTCCAGCCATATCTTTTCTGACACGTAACATGCGTGCGGATCTCGGAATTGTCATATCTGCTTCCCATAATCCATTTATGGATAATGGAATCAAGCTGTTTGATAAAAACGGTTTTAAATTACCTGACGAGCTTGAAGATCAAATTTCAGAAATGGTGCTTTCTGACAATCCTAACTGGGATTATCCTCAGTCTGAAAAGGTAGGCAGAGCTTTTAAGATTGAAGACGCCAGAGGCCGCTACATTGTTTACTTGAAATATAGTTTTCCGCAGGAAATGACTCTTAAAGGTATTAAACTTGTTCTTGATTGTGCCAATGGAGCTACTTATAGTCTTGGCAATATGTTTGAAGAACTTGGAGCTGAAGTCGTTACCATTGGTGATAAACCTAATGGTCTTAATATCAATGATAAATGTGGCTCATTATATCCCGAAGTAGTAGGACAAAGGGTTGTTGAAGAGAATGCAGATATCGGACTGGCCATTGATGGAGACGGTGATCGTCTGATCGTTGTCGATGAAAAAGGGCAGGTTCTTGACGGTGATCAGTTGATGGCAATGTGCGCTGCGGATCTTATGGAACGCGGAAAACTTGCTAAAAACATGCTTGTTGCAACCGTTATGAGTAATATGGCTCTTGAAAATTTCATGAAGGATCATGGCGGAACCCTTCTTAGAACTCCTGTCGGTGATCGTTACGTTATGGAAGCGATGCGGCGTGAAGGAGCAATTCTCGGAGGCGAACAGTCAGGTCATCTTATTTTTAGAGAATACAGTACCACCGGTGATGGATTGCTTGCGGCCCTTCAGTTATTACGTATACTCTGCGAAAAGAACAGGCCGCTATCTGAACTTTCCGGGTTGTTGAAATTGTACCCTCAAGCTTTGAAAAATGTGCATGTTAATCGTAAGGTCCCTTTTGAAGAGGTTCCTGCTGTGCAAGAAGCTCTGAAAAAAGTTGAAAAAGAACTCGGTGATAGAGGGCGTGTCCTCTTGCGTTATTCTGGAACAGAATCTGTAGCCAGAGTTATGGTTGAAGCAGAAGACAGTTCTAAGGTTGAACTTTATACTTCTGAACTTGCAGAAGTTTTAGAAAAGCATTTACGTTAAATTATTTGTTTGGTGTAAAAATATTACACTGAATATATTCAAGGAGTCCGATCAATGGTCATCAAAAAAGTTATTATTCCGGTTGCTGGTTGGGGCACAAGATCATTGCCTGCCACTAAAAATATTCCTAAGGAAATGCTCCCGATTTTCAGGAAGCCAGTTATACAGCATGTTGTTGAAGAAGCTATGACCAGCGGACTCACTGATGTTGTATTTATTACCAACCAGAATAAAAAAATCATCGAAGATCATTTTGATTATAACTTGAGCCTTGAAAACGTGCTTAAGCGGGCGGGTAAAACTGAGATTTTAGCTGAGTGCCGAAAAGTTGCTGAAATGGTTAATATTATTTCTGTTCGTCAGAAACAACAGCTTGGACTTGGACATGCCGTTCTTTGCGCTAAAGAAGTCTGCAAGAATGATCCGTTTGCCGTAATGGTTGGTGATGACCTTATGTTCGGTATGGAACCGGGTATTAAGCAGCTTATTGATGCCGCAAGAACTGAAAATATGGCTGTTGTCGGGGTTATCGAAGTCCCTGAAAATAAAGTCGATCGCTATGGTATTATTCAGGGTGAAGAATTTGCTCCTGGAATGTACAGAGTCCGCAGTCTTGTTGAAAAGCCTCCTGTCGGTCAAGCTCCGTCCCGATTGGCAATAGTTGGACGTTATGTCTTGCTGCCTGAGATTTTTGATCATCTTGAAAATCTTGAACCGGGTGTAGGCGGAGAAATTCAGCTTACCGATGCTTTGCAGTGCCTTGCTCAGGATAATAAGCTTTTGGCCGTGAAATTACGCGGGCAAAGATTTGACGCCGGCGACTGGGTTGATTATCTTACTGCGAATATTTATTTTGCTCTTCAGGACGAAGAGTTGCGTGATGATTTAGTAAAGAGATTGCGGGAGCTTTTGTCTTGTTCGTAAAAAAAACATCAGTTTTAATATTTGTCCTTGCCGTAAGCCTGCTTTGGTGCAGCGCGGCAAGGGCTTTTTTTCCGTCCGACACGGCTATAGATGAGGCATTGTATAAAAAATACGGTGCGTTAACCTCTTATGAGGCTGTTATTACTTTTCCCTCTGAGCCGGAAACAACGCTTACGATCCTTCGTGGGGATAATCATTGGAAGCAGACTTTTGAATGTAATACTGGCGGGAATGGAACTATTACCGCAAAGTCTGTCGGTCAATATTTTAAGACAGAAGCTCAGTGTCCTGTTGAAGGTAATCTTCCGTTTTCACTTTTACAGTTATGGATTCCAGATGATCCGACAAGTGAGTGGATAAGTCTCGGCGTGACCAATTCTTCAAGAAGTTACGGGTTTACCGATGATTCTCCAGCTTTTGTTTTCGGAGCAGAGCCGGGAGATGATTCTTCTCCGCAAGTCTTTTTTGATAATGAAAATTTCGCTCCTTTGAAGATTGTACTTGGTTCTTCAAAAGCAATTACCTTCGGCACATATACAAAATTTGCCGGTTTTATACTTCCTCATTCAGGTTCACTGATAGTTGAAGAAGAAACCGTTGATTTTAAAATTGAATGGCGTGGAGTTCGAAGAAAAATTTCTCCGGCTGTTTTTTCCGCCGCTGCGATTAAAAAAGATGCAGGTTGCGGTAAAGCAAGTGGTCATGTTTTTGATGTTTTGAAAAAATGTCTCAGCCTTAAACCGTAGTCGGAACAGAAATGTCTATACTCTGGCAGGCCTGCCTCGCCAGTCCGCCTTATTCAATTTATACTTATTCAGCGCCCGCAGATCTTCCTGAACTTCATGAAGGTCAGCGCGTGCTTGTTCCGCTTGGAAAATCAATCAGAGTTGCTTTTCTAATCGAAATACAGCCTATTCCTCCTGAAAATATTGAACTTAAATCAATAATTTGGCCTCTTGAAAAGAAGCCTCTTTTAAATTTAACTCATTTTCTTTTATATAGAAATATTGCTTCCAGACAATTGCAGCCACTTGGTAAAGTTTTAGAAAACGTTGTTCCTAAACGATTTAGAAGTGCTAAGTTGTCGTTCAAAATAGCTGACCGAGATTTCCCCACACGTTTGAAAAGCGTAGATCTCGCGCGCATGCCATTCGAATCCAGAATGAAACTTGTTCACATCTATAATGATGGAAGGATGAAAGTTTGTCTGCCGTCGTCTCTTGAAAAGGAAGAATATGTAAGTCTGACTATCGATCCTCCGTGGCCTGTCCGTCCTAATGCTGCACGTCAGTTGCAGGTTTTAGAGTATATTTATGAAAATGGACCTCGTGAAAAAGGTTTTTTAAAAATAGTTATGGGCGATTGGACGACAGGAGTTATCAATAAACTTCAGTCAGATTTGCTTTTGAAAGTGGGACCGCCTCCCGAAGAGGAACGTAATCCTGCTGAAAAATGTACGGTTACTTCTGCAGATTGGGCGTTTATTCCTACCGAACAGCAGAAGTCAGCTATTGAAGAGGTTGAATCAGCACTGGATAGTGACAAGCTTGAAGTTAAGCTTCTGCATGGAATAACCGGAAGCGGTAAAACGCTTGTGTATATGACTGCCGCTCGTAAATGTCTGGAACAGGGGCGTTCTGCTGTAGTTCTGGTACCCGAAATTGCACTTGCCTATTCTCTTTGGAATAGTATTTGTCCTTTATTTCCAGATGTAGAAAAATATTTGTATCACGGATATCAGACCCCTGTGCGCAAAGAGGCTATTTTCCGTGCTGTTTCTGGATCGCAGAATCCTGTTTTAATAATAGGCACAAGATCGTCGTTGTTCTTACCCGTTCAGAATCCCGGCTTGTTTATTGTGGATGAAGAGCATGACGAATCCTATAAACAGGAAGAGCGTCTTCCGTATCAAGCTAAAGAAGTTGCATATTTCCTTGCCCAAAAAACAAAAAGTTTATTGATATTAGGTTCGGCAACTCCAGATTTAAAGACTTTTTATGCAGCCCGGCAGGGCGCATTTAAGATGATCTCTATGGAGAGCCGGATTGGGAAAAGTGTGCTGCCGGAAGTGCGGGTTGTTGATACAAGTGCGATTAAGAATCCGGAACAACCATTCGCTTTGGAAACGGAAACGCGTTTAAAGGAAGTTGTGGAACGAGGCGAACAGGCTGTAATTATGCTTAATCGTCGCGGTTTTTCGCCTCTGATTTATTGCACGGATTGTGAAGAACCAATCAAATGTCCTCATTGTAATGTCAGCATGACATATCATAAAGGCCGAGAAAAACTTATCTGTCATTATTGCGGAAATGTTCATCGTTTTCCGCTTCCTTGTCCTATGTGTGGAGGCAGTCATCTACTCCCATTAGGTGGTGGAACAGAAAGACTTGAAGAGCAGGTCACAAAAGCTTTGCCGCCGGAAACTAAAATTTTACGAATGGATAGGGACAGTACTCGCAGACAGGAGCGACTCGAGGAGATTCTCAAGAGCTTTGCTAGGGGTGATGCTCAGGTTCTTGTTGGGACACAGATGCTGTCGAAAGGACATAACTTTCCCGGAGTCACTCTTGTTGTTGTTTCTGAGGGAGATCTCGGGCTTAATTTACCGGACTATAGATCTGCTGAGCGGACCTTTCAGCTGTTGGTTCAGGTCTCGGGCAGGGCGGGTAGAGGTGACAAACCCGGTGAAGTAATTATTCAAACTAGAAATCCTGAAAATCCGATTTGGAGCTCTGTTACTTCAGCTGATTACAATACTTTTTTTGAGCGGGAAATTGAGAAGAGACGAAAATTCAGATACCCACCGTTCACGAAATTAGCGTTGATCAGAATCAGTCATCCGCTTAATTGGGATGGGGAGGATTTGTGTCCTCCATTTTTTAATCAGACCAGAGAGGCGGCTACTAAAATCGGCCTGATGGCTATGGGGCCGGTTCCTGCACCGTTGTCTCAGCTTAAAGGGCGCAGGCGCTTTAATTGTCTGATTAAGTCGGAAGACTGGGTTAAAACCCGTGATCTGTATGCTGAAATGATGAGAAAGAATCCAGATAAGAAGAATATACGAATTACTCTCGATCTTGATCCCGTTAACATGCTTTAATTGTGGTCAGGGCTCAATATTAGTCTCATCAGTTATGCCGGGAAAATCTTCAAAAAAGGATGCTATTCCTGATTGATGAAAAAGCATCAGGGCTTCCGGTGAGATAGCCTTAATGAATAAATTTTGATCTGCGCATGTAAATATCCTGTTCAGATAAACTATTGATTCCAGCCCGTTGATTGATAGTGCCGTCGTTTTAGATAAATCCAGTCCAAGGTCTTTGTTTTTGTGAAGCATTTTTTTTCCCATTCTTCTAAGCTCGGGAACTATTCTGGAATTTAAGACCCCTGAAATTTTGATTATAGCCTGCTCCTTTTTGTCATCATAACTTATGGAGCTGGGTGCTGAACTTGAACATGATTCATCAATGCGCTTTAGTAAAAGAGCTTCTTGTTGGATCAGAATGAAAGATGAAATAATATTTCTAATCTTATCTTTAAATTTTGAGTTTTTTTCATCTTTTGGAGTGCAAATCAATAAACAATTGGGTATTTTTTTATAAATTTCAGGGATAAATTCTCTTAAATCATCAGGCGAAGCAGAGATTAAAATGATATCCGGCTTTAAACTGATGGCGCTGGAAATGATTGATTCTTTATGTTTTTCATCAAGACTGTCGGAAATTTTAAAGTTAGTAAATAAGTCCCATGAAAGAGGGACATAGCCATCGCGAACAAGAATATCAGTTTTTAATGCAGTGGTTGAAATATGAAGAAGACTAAGTCCATAATGCGCACAAATGAGCGCCACTTGTTCTGGAAATTCAAAATATTCCATGGGCATTTTAATGGTTCGCCCAATTTTTTCGGCCATTTTTGTTAAGGTAGAATCCGCCGCTAGAAACATGTCTGTTTCATCAAGTCTGTTAAGAGGGTTTCTACCATATTCTAAAAGCCACGGGGTGGATGCTGCAAAAATAAAATGCTTATTACCGGACGCAGCAAGTTCCCCTACAGCAACTAAAAGTTCATGGAAGTCCAGACTGTCAAAAGGGATTCCAAAAGCAACCCTGATTTGACGGGATTCAATGAAATTATTCATCCCAATTGATTCCTTTATCCCACTTTACCTTCCCTTTAACTTTTTTTTGTCTTCGCAGTAGAATATAGATAGCTCCAGTCCCGCCATCTTTGGGCTGTGCTGAGCAAAAAGCCAAAACAACACGGCGGAAAGGGTCGCGGGTAAGCCAGTCATGAATTTCTCTTTTGAGAACAGACAGACCTCCGGGAGAATTTTTGCCTTTGCCGGTAACAGCAAGTAAGCATCTGTGGCCTTGAAGAAATGATTCTCTAATGAAAAACATAAGGTTATCGAAAGCTTGCTCGGAAGTCATGCCGTGAAGGTCAATATGAGCTTCATGGTTGAAAGATCCCGCTTTCAGTTTTTGAAATATCTTTGAATCAATACCGCAAACATGTCCGAACATGAATTCTTCGGAATATTCGACGTCAAATTCTATATTTCCTGAAACCAGACTGCTTAAATATTCATTTCCATCATCTTGGGGAGATGGAACGGGAATTACCGGTTTAATTCGCTCAACTTTTACAGTTGAGTTATCCATCTTTTTCACTCCGGACATGGCATTTAAGAAAGCCATTTCCTCTTCAACCGGAGCTTCTTCCGGTTCTGTAATTGCTTCTGGTTCAGGTTTTTTCTTTAGTGATTCAAGAACCTTCCGAACAGACTTCGGTATCTTGAGATCTTCTTCTTTATCTTTATTATTGTCTTTGAATTTCATAGATTTTAAATCTGTAAACGATTTCATTCTGTTGTCAGCCATATTGTTTCTCCTGAAAAATTGAATGTTTAAATTAGTCATAATTTCAGGTTAAGTAAATCAATCTATGCCTAAAATATAAGTTTTTATTACTTCTAAACTTGACTTTTTTATTCTCGTGTCCATTTTTTGTTCATTGTGAAAAATATTTGAAGATTTTATTCTAATTAGATTTCATGTCTAAGTAATGTGATAAATATATCTTTTTAATATAAGTTCTCCAGTTGATTGTTATTGCGGGAAAAGCCTTTTTAATTCTGGACTTGAAAAGTTTATTTTATTAGCTCTTGAAAGCGTTTTTAATTTACTCAAATGATAATGCTTTTGACATTTCGCTTGTAAAGTGAGGGAACTCAATGCTTAAGATAGAAGACTTGCACGTCAAGATTGGCGACAAGGAGGTCATCACAGGCCTCAACTTACATATAAAAGAAGGGGAAACCTTTATCCTTTTCGGACCTAACGGATCTGGAAAGACTTCATTATTAATGACTCTTATGGGGTTCAGTAATTACGAAGTGACTAAAGGTAAAATTGTTTTCAAGGGCGAAGATATTACATACGCCCCCATTTATGAACGTGCCCGCCTCGGAGTAGGCATGTCATTTCAGCGTCCTCCCACCATCCATGGACTTAAAACCAGACATTTAGTTGAAATGTGTGGAAACGGTTCGAAAGTTGATGTTGAAAGGCTGGCTGAAAAAGTAAATATGAAAACTTTTCTTGACCGTGATATTAACTCCGGTTTTTCCGGCGGTGAAATAAAGCGGTCTGAGTTGCTCCAGTTGATGGCTCAAAACCCTGATATGCTTCTTTTTGATGAACCTGAATCCGGTGTTGATCTTGAAAACATGCACCTTATCGGTAAGATGGTCCGTACTCTCCTTGACGGCGAAATTCGCCCGGGAGTGGATCTTAGCATGAAAGAGCAGAAAGAAAGAGGCTCCAGAACTTGCGGACTTATTATCACGCATACCGGTCATATTCTCGACTATATTAACGCTGACCGTGGACAGGTCCTTTACAACGGACACCTCTGCTGTGAAGCCAGACCTCGCGACATTCTGGAACATATCCGTAAATATGGTTATCAAGAATGCGTTAAGTGCTTGAAGTAGAAGCATAAACTCCACGGAGGAACATTATGAAAAAAGTCGATCTCAATTTATATAAATTTGATGGCCTTGAACACGATGCCGTAGCTGATCTATCTACTTTAAATAATGAAGATAAAGAACAGTTACTCATGGCTGGTGTTGATGTAGATTCTGAAGAAACTAGTGGAACTTTTTTGCAAGTTGACCACTCAAATGTCCATTGTGATTCAACCAATAAAGACGTTGAAGTTATGGATATCAAAAAAGCTCTGGAAAAGTATGATGGTCTTCCAGATTATTATTTTAAGCTGATTGATCAAGATAAAGATGAATTTACAAAATCAGCCGCTGATAATCTTCACGGCGGATATTTCATACGCACTAAAAAAGGTGCAAAAATTAAAGCACCTGTACAATCATGTTTGTTCTTGAAGGCTGAGCAATCCGGTCAGAATATTCATAACATCATTGTTGTAGAAGAAGACTCAGAGATTCAGATTCTTACCGGTTGCGCTGCGGCACATAGCAAATTCACCGGAGCTCATTTCGGTATCTCTGAAATTTACGTGAAGAAAGGCGGCAAGCTAACCTTCACAATGGTTCATAACTGGGGCGAAAACGTCACAGTTCGTCCTAGAACAGCAGGGGTTGTTGAAGAGGGCGGAGTTTTTATTAATAATTACGTACTGCTCAAAAAAGTTAAAGATATGCAATCCTACCCGACCATTTATCTTAATGGTGAAGGAGCAGTTGCTCGTTTTAACTCTGTTTTGGTTGCACCTGAAGGTTCTCATCTTGATTCAGGTACCCGCATTATTCAGAATGCGCCAAATACAAGAGGCGAAATTATTTCCCGTACTATCACAACAGGTGGAACAATTATTTCCCGCGGCCATATTCAGGGGAATAATGCTCCGGCACGCGGTCATCTTGAGTGTCAGGGACTGCTTCTCGGTGGCGGGATAATTCACGCTGTTCCAGAGCTGGAAGCGACTGTGGAAGGCGTTGAGCTCTCTCATGAGGCTGCTGTAGGTAAAATTGCTCAGGAAGAGATTGAATACCTGATGGCACGCGGGATGGATGAGGACGAAGCGACTTCAACCATTGTGCGTGGGTTCCTGAATGTTGATGATATGAAGTTGCCTAAAAAACTTCAGATTGAAATTGACAAGCAGATTGCAGAACTTGATTCAAGTAACGCTATGTAATTTATCATTCAATATTGTTTTTATTAAAGTGTCTTTCCTTAGGGAGAGGCACTTTTTTTATGATTTAATAATCAAATTGGAAAATTCAACAAGAGCATGAATAGACAAGATCAAAAGTTTTCCATATAAAAATTAAACGTTATTCTAACTGCTTAAATTTATTGAAAAGTAAACATACTATTAGGAATTAAAATGCCCGGATATAGAGTACATATCAGCGGAGCGATTGTCGCTGGACTTTTGGTTCTTTTACTGTTGGTTAACATCGGAATGTATATTATTGATCCGCAGCAGGTTGCTATTTTGATAGTGCTGTGTGTTCTCGGCGCGCTTTTCCCTGATATTGATACAGATTCAAAGGGGAAACGGATTTTTTATTCGGGGATGCTGATTCTGTCGCTTGCGTTGATTTATTTTGAAGAATTTAGGTGGGCGGCATATCTTGGGGTTTTAGCCATACTGCCGGGGGTAAGCGCTCATCGCGGATGGACGCATACTTGGTGGGCTATGCTGTTAGTTCCCATGCCCATGCTGGTGTTACCTTATTATGTTTATGGTCAGCAGTTTCCAACTTTATTTCCATATTATGTTGCGTTTGTGACAGGATATTTCTCTCATCTGCTGCTGGATAAAGAGTTTTAAGCAAACTTATTGGAAGCTTTATTCTTCAATCAGGTCAATTAATTTTCCAAGAACGAGTGGAGTGTTGAATTTATTTAACACTCTTTCTCTACCCGCTTTACCCATTTTATTGCGTAATCCAGCATCTAAAATTAGTTTTTCAAGGGCAGATGCCAGCTGTGATGAATCTTTAGATGGAACAAGAATTCCGGTTTTACCGTTCTTTACTACTTCCGGATTGGAACTGATTTCAAAACCGACAACTGGTTTTTCAAGAGTCATGGCTTCAACAAGTGCGTAACCGAATCCTTCCCATAACGACGGCAGGCAGAATATATCTTGAGAAGCGTAGAACGACTTCATGTCTTCAATAAAACCTATAAAATCAACAACATCAGACACACCGCGTTTTGCGGAGTAGTCTTTAAGCTCCTTTTCCATTTCACCTTTTCCGGCGATTAGGATTCGGAAATTAAGCCCTTTCTTTTTAAGAATTACAGCTGCTTCAATCAGAAATTTTTGTCCTTTTTGGGCTGTCAGTCTCGCTGCATTACCAATGATTACTTCATCACCTAATCGAGTATAAATCCGTTCACTTGGCTGACTGTCAAACTCAGCCACATCGAAGCCGTTATGGATTAATCTGATTTTTGATTCGTCTATAAGATTCTTATTGTTGATAAGAACTGTGCGTTTGGTTTCAAGCGAATTAACGATTAAACGATCAACAACTTTTGAGAATATCTGTCTGTTGAGGAAACTGTTTTTGACAGAAACTGCAATTCCACGGCGATAAATAACCTTGGAAACACCTGCACATTTGGCTGCAAAACCACCGCTTTTAACGTCAGAGGGTAGGGCGGTGATAACCGTTTTTATGTCATTTTGCTGAAAAAAAGATTTAAGGCGTAGCATTATGGCTGGATTTAAAAACGAAAGATTGCCTATGGATTCACTGTGAAGAGTGATTCCCGGTTCGTTTTCTAATCTTTTTTTGAGTTCTGAGTTGTGATTTGTAACAACAAAAACTCGATATCCTTTGTCCCGCAGGAGCAGGGAAAAATGGTGATTCCATTTTTCCCCGCCGCCCCACGCTTTATTACTATTAAAAAAACAAACGTTTTGATTCACTATAATTTTATTCCGAGAGCGTCCGCTGTGAGCTGTGGAATTGATTCAAGGCTTGGGCAGACCGTGAAACCTGCTGAACGCATTTTTTCCAGTTTGCCTTGAACTCCGGTACCTTCCTGCAAAATTGCACCTGCATGACCGAGACGTTTCCCGGGAGGTGCGGTCTGCCCAGCAATAAAGGAAAGTACGGGTTTGTCAAACCCTGTTTTGATTACATAGTCAGCCAAATCCTGCTCAGCGGTTCCCCCGATTTCACCGAGAACCATGACAGCCTTGGTTTCATCGTGGTTACGCAGCATTTCGAACATATCGGCAAAAGTGGTTCCGATGTAAGAATCCCCACCGATTCCGACACTAAGTGATTGCCCGATTCCAACTTGGTTTAAGCGGTCGGCAACTTCATAGGTAAGGGTTCCGCTTCGAGAAAGGACAGCGACAGGTCCGGGTGAGAATGGTGTTGTCGGTAATATTCCTATTTTAGTCTGACCGGGAACGATCAGTCCGGGAGTATTGGGACCGACTACACGGGTTTTGCCGCCTTTTATCTGTTCAAGGACATTCAGCATTGAACTCTGAACAATGCCTTCAGTGATGCACACAACCCAGGGAATTTCACATGACGCAGCTTCCAGGATTGCATCGGTCGCAAGCTTGGGCGGCACGAAAATGATGCTCGCACCTATTTCGTGATGGAGTTGCGCTTCTTTTATGCTGTTATAAACCGGTACACCTAAAACTTCCTGACCGCCTTTAAACGGTGTTACTCCGGCAACAATGTTGCTTCCGTATTCGAGCATGAGCCGTGTGTGCAGACGTCCTTCCTGTCCGGTGATGCCCTGCACAAGTATGGGAGTGTCTTTGTCAATTTCAAAAATGCTTGAAGATTTGTATCCAACATCTACAGGTGTTGATTCCGGCATTGCTGAAATCGGTTCTGCAAATTCTATTACCGGAGCATTCGCTGGTTTAAGTGTCCGCAGAATTTCGACAGCTTCATTCATATTATGGGCACGATGCAGTTTGTCGCTGTTGAGATCTTTAAGGATTTTAAGCCCTATATCCGCGCTGTTGCCGGACATGCGGACCACTATAGGTTTTTCGGGTGCTTTTCCTCCAAGGGCGGCAACCAGTGCCTTGGCAACTAATTCGCAGGAAAGTATTCCTCCGAACAGGTTAATGAAAATTGCTTCAACCTGTTCATCCTTAAACAACAGCTCTAAAGCGGTTTCAATACGTTTTTGATCCGCTGCTCCGCCAAGGTCTAAAAAGTTGGCTGCCGGTAGCTTAGAGAAGTTGAGAGCATCCATTGATGCCATAGCGAGTCCTGCACCGTTGGCAATTAATCCTACCCATCCTTTTAGCGAAACAAAGCTCATTCCCGCATCACGGGCGATGTTTTCTTCACGGGTTGAATGCTCAGGCTGGTAAAAACGTTCGAAGGCCGGATTGATATCAACGATATTATCGTCCATTTCAATTTTACCATCGAGAGCGAGCAGTTTGCCGTATCCGGTTAAAGCCAGAGGATTGATTTCGGCAAGTAGTAAGCCGTAATCAATCATTGTTTTATATAAGTTGGTAACTATGGTATTGAAATCACCAAAAAGCTCTTTGGCCAGTCCGATGTGAAAAAATGCGGCTCTGATTTGATTCGGCTGCAATCCACCGGGTAGGCTTATTTCTTGGACCAGAAGGTTTTCAGGCCCCATATTTTCAATTTCAACACCGCCTTCACGTCCTACAGTCATTATAACTTTGCGGCGCTGTCTTGAAAGGGTGAGAGAAAGATAAAATTCTTGACGGATATCAACTGCCGGTTCTGCTCTGATAAAGGGAACTTTATTTCCTTTGATCTCCATTGATAAAATTTGACGAGCAGTTTTTTCATACTCTTCCCGTGAATCTACTTTTTGAATTCCACCAGCTTTACCACGTCCCCCGACCGGGACCTGTGCTTTTAGAATCCAAGGTAAAGGAAAGTAGGGTTCTAATGCGGGAAGATCTTTCAGGGTTATTTTGACACCTGTCGGAACAGGAATTCTGGCGGCCTCTTTAAGTAGTGTCTTGCTGAGATGTTCATTGAGCAGCATAATCCCTCCAGCACGGCTACGGTTATAACTTCAAGAGTTAATTTAAATTAATAATCTCAGGCAAAAGACATTAAAGCAGAATGAAGATGGTTAACAAAGTAAATCTGCTAGAATATCAATGAGTTTGCTCTGAAACATTTTTCAGATGAGACTAATGCCAATAGCGTATAATGCAAATATATGGCACTCTCAAGTTTAATTGATAAATACTATTCTGTTTTTTTTTACTAAACAGGTAACGATGTATATATTATGCAGGTTCAGGCCCTAATTAATTAATTTGTGATGATTAAATTTTATTGCGAAAAGAGTTCAAGGATAAAAAATGGCAGCTTTTAAAGATTTATCAAATGCACTGGCAGATGAAGTCTTAAACGACATGGCAGATAACTTTTTCGGGGCAAGAAAAGATATCGATGATGCCATTGAGTATTTTGAATCTTTGTCAAAACAGCTTTTTGAAAATGTGGATGAGATTTTTGAATCATGTGCTTTGCTTCAAAAAGTCTGTCTTGGTGAAGCTGGATATAAAGAGTTTTGGAATTTAGCCGGAATTAATCCTGAGTTTTATAATTTTCCTGAGCAGACAGAATGTTCTTCTTTTGATGACACACCTTCATTTTCACTGACAAATAAAAGTAAATATAATAAGTGGGTAAGCATTGCATATCATCAGCTTGCCCGTCGTATAGAAGCTTATATGAACGGATTAATTACTGATAATGAAGCGAATCACGGTCGTAAAATGAGATCCTTAAACCGCATGGATTTTTATCTTTTTGCTGAGGATATTAATCGTAAAATCGATAAGGTTAATAAAAATATATCACCTTCTGATGTACTTAAGTTTACAAAATCACTTGATCCGGAAACAGTAGTAAAAGAAAATATCACCGGATGTGTGGGGCCGGATTGTTCCGCCATAGACAGTCAAATGGCTTTTAAGCCTATTGTGATTGAAGAGCTGGGTTTACCGGAGTTTCCTGATTTACCTGACGGTAAACACACACCTCCTTTTATTCAGGATTTTTGTTCACAAATGTATTCAAAGAATAAGTCGCAAGTGAAAGAATTGTTAGAGCAATTACAAAAAAGCATTTAATTCAGGAGATTTCAGATGAAAAAAGTATTTATTCTATTTGTTTTCGCTCTGGCGATATCTTGCTTGTCCCTATCCGCTTTTGCAGAGTCTGAAATGGCTGTTCCTGATGTTAAATCAAAGCCGATAACTGTAAGTGATAAGGCTGAAAATCTTAATAAAAAAGAAGGTGTTGCTGTAATAGTAGAGCATTCTGGAGATGATGAAGTTGGTGGTACTCTGGCTTTAAAGTTAAAGGAAAACTTTAGGAAATCAATGTTGTTCCGATTAGCTGATAAAAAGCAAAAATCAGTAAGAATTAAAGTTGTTTCAAGTAGTGAATTTAGTGAACGTCCTGAAATAGGTTCGATTTATGCTGTGATCTGGACATTTGCAGCGAGTGAAGATGTCGTTCCATTTTATCTTGATAAACGCATAGGCACTGTGAATGCTTTAAACGTTGAAACTACTGCGGCTAAATTAATGAACACAACTGATAAAATTGCGACTCAATATAAATTTCTATTTGAATAGTCTTTCAATATTATCAGGTAGTAATCCCGGATGAAATCTTTTGAGCACGCAAACTTCTAAGCTTTTCTCCTGACTCTTTGCCTAAGTTTCGATCTTGTTCCGGTAGGCTGACTTTTAATATCTCAGCCAGATTGGTCATTGCGTTTGCCATTGTATCTTCATTTTTGTCTGCGCGGCAAAGATCTCTCATGTTTTTCACTAAATCATTCTTGTGGAGTTTTATAAGCAGATCTACTTTTGTGGCCGGCCGTAGCTCTTTATAGTTTCCTGCTTTCATATGCAGTTCTGCCGCTAACTCTCCGGCTTTTATATATTTGTTCGGAAGAAGCAGCCTCTTGCTGAGTTTAGATGTTAGGGTGATTCCTTTTATATCGTGTCCGTGGTGAGCCGGCAAAAGTTCT
Source organism: Maridesulfovibrio ferrireducens (assembly GCF_016342405.1). Lineage (NCBI taxonomy): Bacteria > Pseudomonadati > Thermodesulfobacteriota > Desulfovibrionia > Desulfovibrionales > Desulfovibrionaceae > Maridesulfovibrio > Maridesulfovibrio ferrireducens. Next base: position 34,320 of record NZ_JAEINN010000007.1, read on the forward strand.
GTTGGAGTTAAAATTTTGCCGAGATCGTGACACATGGCCATCCAGCAGGTGATCGGATTTCCGGCTACTTTATCCATAATTTCGGAGATATGCCCCAGTACAGATTTGTCATGAAATTTCGGAGGTCCAGCGATGATTTCATCTGAACCGGAGAATTCAGTAAACCATGGTTCAAAGCAATTCGCGGCCTGAAGAGTTCTCACAAAATTGCCCGGTTTGTCACTTTTGAGGGCTTTAATTAATTCTACTCCTATTCTGTCAGGAGCTATGTTTGTCAGCCACCCTTTTTCAAAAGCTTCCCGCATGCCGGTGATCAGGTCCGGGTGAGCTGTAAAGTCTGGAAATCTGGCCAGAAATGTTGCGGCGCGAAAAACTCTTAACGGGTCTGATTTAAATGTTTCTGCGAATGCAGGCCGCAGTGTTTTAGAATATAAATCTTCGAGTCCGTTAGGGTGGGCATACAGTTCTCCATCCTCGTCCAGAGCGAAGCCGTTTATGGTGAAATCTCTTGCAGACAGGTCGAGATCTATTGTTTCTTCGACCGTTTGTCCTGTTATTCTGGGAAAGGAGAATTCAAATCCTTTCTGGAAAAATATTTCATAGGATTTGCCGACTGGCTTGGCATATGGGAATTCTTTTTTAAAGTCCTCAACAGAACCGGACGCAACTAAGAAATCAAAATCATTCGGTGTTTTTCCTAGGAGTAAGTCCCGGACTGAACCTCCGACCATTAAAATGGATAATGTTTTTTTCTTATTTTTCATATTGTTGTTTATTCTATTCTATATGTAATAAAAGATTAAGAAAACTTGCCAAAATCAATAGAGATGATATCTTATGGGGAATGAAAAACAAAATATTAATATTCATATTGTTGTTGGCAGGAGTTTTTCTCTTTTTTGCCTTTGATTTTGATAGGTTCTTAACCTTGGATTATTTGAAAAGTTCAAGGCAGGAATTTCAATCTTTTTATGAGCTGTATCCATTCGGTTCAATCTTTAGTTTTTTTGTTATTTACGTTGTCATTGTAGGGCTTAATTTGCCGGGGGCCGCCGTACTTGGTCTTGCCGGAGGAGCCCTTTTCGGTTTTACCGTTGGCGTGGTTACCATCTCTTTTGCCAGCTCTATAGGGGCGACAATTGCCTGTTTTTTTTCGCGCTATTTATTTCGGGACTATGTTCAGCGTAGGTTTGGAGATAAGCTGGAAAAAGTCAACAACGGAATAAAAAACGAAGGAGCATTCTATCTATTCACAATGCGCCTTATTCCGGCTATTCCTTTTGTTGTAATTAATCTCGTGATGGGACTTACTCCCATGAGACTCCGGACTTTTTATTGGGTCTCTCAGATCGGAATGCTGCCCGGAACAATGGTTTTTGTGAACGCCGGAAAGGAGCTTGGTAAAATTTCGTCTGTATCCGGTATTCTTCAACCTAGTTTAATAATTTCTTTTATTATATTAGGTCTGTTTCCACTTTTTGTCAGAAAAGCAGTTAGTTTCGCAAAAGAACGAAGTATTAATAAAATAACTTAATTTTAATAAGGATATTTATTAAAATATGGCTAGATCTCCCTTAACGTCTATAACGACAAAGACGTCTCCTACTATCCGGAATTATCATAAAGGTAAGGTTATTTTCCATGAAGGACAGGAAAGTAAAGTTGCTTATATGATTAAATCCGGTTCAGTTAATGTTTTTAAAAATATTGATAATAAAAAAACAGTATTAATGACTCTTCATCGTGGTGATATTTTTGGAGAAATGTCATTGCTTGCGAACGAAAAACGTTCTGTAAGTGTTGAGGCTGCAAGCTATTGTGAATTAGTTCCTTTGACTGAGGATATCATGAATAGGCTGCTTGATGCCTCTCCTGTAACTATTAAAAAAATAGTTGAATTGCTTGCTGAGCGGGTTTTACGTGTAGATAATGAAGCTGTTACTGTTGCCGAAGGTGGGCCGTTTCTTTCATTGGCTACAATATTAGACCTTGCTTACAAGGATTATGCGTATATTCCGCGAGATAAGAAGCGCGAAATAGAAAATTATGAGATGGGTCTTTCAGTAAAGTCTTTTACGGAAACAGTGAAAAGTCTCGCTGTGTTTTCTACAATAGAAATTGATTCTTTTCTCCATACAATTTTTAAATTTAGACTGATTGATATTAAATCGAAGCAAAGGAGCGGTAAAAGTGCTTTTGTTGAAAGATATATCAAGATACCAGATTTTAATGAATTTATGTCATCTTTAAGAAAATTGTATTCAGAGGTCAAAGAGCTTGGGGCTGATGTTGAATACAAGATGAATTTTATGACTTTTTCCGATCTTGCAGTCCGAACAGGAAGTCGACCTGAATTTATTTATAACAAAGTTATGAAAGAAGAGTTCCCTGAAAATTTATTGTTTTTTAATAGAGCAAAAGCAATAAACTGGAGTAAGGATAAAGAACCTGATTTTTTTAAAAAATTTAAACGGCCTAAAAAATCCTTGAATGAAATTGATAATGTTGATGATTTTGTTTTTATTGATAATCCTACGTTACAAATAGCGTTGAAAGATTTTAATTATTATAAAATATCTGTTCTTTATTCTGCTGCCGATGAACAAAATAAAAAGAAAATTGTGCTGAATATAAATAGAAAACAAGCTGGAATTCTTCAGTCTGAACCGCCTGCCGCTCGTGATGTAAGCGATTTAGAGGTTCTGGAGTGTTCAGATGAAGTGATAGATATTATTAAAAAATTAAAAGGGTTATAGAGTGAGTTCTTTAAAACCTAAAACGATAACTTTTTCAAAGGGTGATGTTATTTTCCGTGAAGGCGACATGGGAAATGTTGCCTATATTATTACCAAGGGTACTGTTAATATTGTTAAACAAATCCATGGTGTTAATAATGTTTTAGCAACACTTGGTTCGGGTGAAATTTTTGGAGAAATGGCTATAATATCAAAGAGTCCTCGAGTTGCCGGGGCGGAAGCTGAAACAAGTTGTACTTTGATGGTTTTAACTGCCAACCTGATTATGACCTTGCTTAAAAAGAGCCATCCAACTGTATTTCATCTCACTCGGGTACTGGCCTCAAGACTTGCTACCGCTAATAAAAATATAATTGAAAACAGAAGTGGCAATATCTGGATGACCATGTGCCGTCTTCTTGATCTTAAATTTAGAATATTTACGAATTCTCCGGAACAAGATAAAGAGGTTGGAGTTAATTATAAAGATTTTTGCTATGAACTTAGCAGCATAATAAATATTTCAGAATCAGAAATAGAAAGGATGATTACTGCTGCTTGTTCTTTTAATCTTATAACAAAAAGTAAAATGGTAAGCAGAGTTTATCTTGCTATCAATGATCCTGAACACTTTTTGGAAGTGACAGAAAGTTTGTCTAATGATGTTAATAAGTTCAGAGGGAAGATCTGTTACACCGAATACGTTGATATTCATGACTTTTCTAAGCTGTTCGATTCTCTTCCAGATCTGATTTATAAAAAAATAGGTGTTGGTGATTTTCCTGAAGATATTTGTGTCTTACACAAAGGCGCAACATACAAATGGGCTAAAAAGAAAGGAGATGAATATTTTCTGGAAACCAAACGTAAACGTAAGTCCATTGAAGAGTTAGAAAATGTTAATGATATCGTTTTTGTTGATATTGGAACTTTAAAGCAAATTTTCAGCAGGCTTGGTTATTATAAGCTGGGTATATTATTGGCAATTGCCGCAGAAGAAGGCAGAGACCGGATATTAGCAGCGATTTCTTCAAAGATTGCAAACGCTATTACTAAAGAATCAAAAGGTTTAGACGCTATTGATCAGAACGAAGCTGATGAAGTGGAAGAAGAATTACTTGATATGATCAGAGAAGTTAAATTAGGTAAAAAGGAATAGTTTTGAAATGGCGAAACATTTCTTATAGTAAGTTAAAAACAACAGTGTCAACTCTTGCCAAAAAACCTTAGTACATGAGATAATAAGCTATGATTAAAAGAATTACCATTATCAGCGGAAAAAAAGACAGTCCTATTCCTAAAGTAACTCCTGAGCAACTTTTTCAGGCTCACCCTCTTTGGGCAAGAGATATCGAGCACTTCAGTCCATGGAATAGTGAAGATGCTGAATATAGAACTTATTCCACTTGGTTATCCGGGGCTAGAGCCGGTAGACCTATAGCTATTTGTGGTTCCTGTATTTCAAGTATAGATGTCGCTTGGCGTCTTAATGCTCTTGAAGATCTGCCCGAATGGGGAAGTGTTCTGGCTGTTGAGCAGAATACAGGACGGGGCCAAGTCCGAAGAGAATGGATATCCCCTCCCGGTAATATTTATGGTACCATTAAATGGCCGTCTCTTCCTACTGGCGCTCCTGGAGAAGCCCGGCCTGTATGGACCAGAATTTTACCTCTTATCGTTGGTTATCTTGTCTGTGGTGCTCTTAAAGATATCGGAATTGAAACGCAGCTTAAATGGCCCAATGATATTCTGAAAGACGGCAAGAAAATCGGCGGAATTCTTATCGAAGAGCGTGGTTCAGTTATTATGGTCGGCATAGGTTTAAATACTGCGTCTGCTCCGCAAAGAGACAAGCTTCGTCCTGATCATGCTGTTACTGCTACAAAAATTAATACTGACGATATGCAGCTCGGACCTTTGGAAACTTGGATTCAGCTGATAGATTATTTTAAAAACCAGTTTGATGCGATTGTTTCAACACAGGATCCTGAAGATTTTCTCAAAACACTGGCTGATCAACTGGTTTGGTTCGGTGAAGAAGTAAGAATTGTGGATGGCCCGAAAGAAGTTTCAGTAGGACGCATATGTGGACTTTGTCCTGATGGCGGTCTTATTATTGAGAAGGATGGAGTTAAACATGAGGTTTATTCCGGAAGTGTAATGCCTATCTAGTTTTTATTATTATACCTCTGTTTTTTGGTTAAAATAGAGTGTATATATGAAAAAGTTACAATTTAAAAATATAATTCTTAAAATTAAACACCTTATATTAAGCGGAATTTTTAAATAATTATTTCGCAGGCACAATCTTTATCTAGTTGTGTAAGGAGTAAATGATGGCAGGTAAAACGGAAGAAACTGGTACTGCTAAAAAAGTAGAAACCGAAACTCCTAAGAAAAGTCAGGCTGTAAAACAACTTGAACAAAAGATGGTTTTAGCAGGTTCTGATATTGTAAAAATAGGAGAAGATGCGGAACTTTTAGTTGGCGGCAAAAACTATAATACTGCTCTGATCAGTCAGGTTGACGGTATTAGATCTCCGCAGTTCCGGGCAATTTCTTCTTTGGCTTTTCATCAATTACTGGATGAAACCAAGGTTCACGCAAGTGTTGTAAGGGCTGTTGTAGACAGTCAATATAATGCTGTTGATTGGAATAGTGAAAGCGTTAACAGTGATTCCGAATTTATACAGAATTTTGTTCGTTCGATTGCCTTTGTAATTAAAGAGGAAGCTCAAAAACATTCCGAAACTTTAATTCAACTAAGAACTTTCATTAATAACGTTGTTGAAGGATTTGCGACTTCTCCTGAAGGCATTGATCAATTGCGTAAAAGGTCTGTTCTGGTTCAAAGTGCGATCCTTTCAGTTGAGCTGCCTAAAGAAGTAGATGAAGCCGTCAAGTTCGCCTATTTATCTATTTGTAAAGATGCCGGGCTTGAGAATGAGCCTGTGGCTGTAAGATCCTCAGCAGCAGGGGAAGATAGCCGTAAAAAGGCTTTTGCCGGACTTCAGGATACTTACTTGAATATAGTCGGAGAAGATAATTGCTCTGAAGCTTATCATTGGGATTGTGCTTCCGCATACAACCTCCGCAGTATGACTTATCGTCGTGAAGCAATTCTTGATGCTGTAACGCTTGCTGAAAATACCGGAGATGCGTCTATCGCAGAAATAGCCAAGAAAGAATGGGCTATTGAGAACACATCTCTGTCGGTTTGCATTATGCGTATGATCAATCCTGTCATATCCGGAACAGCGTTCAGTGCTGATACTGCGACAGGGTGCCGTGGAACAGATCGAAAAGATCTTGTTTCCATTGATGCAAGTTACGGTCTCGGAGAAGCTGTTGTCGGCGGAATGGTTACTCCTGATAAATTTTATGTTTTCCAGCGTGATGACGGTTCTGAAGTCGTTGTTCGTAATATGGGAAACAAAGACAAAAAGATTGTTTACAGTGAGAAGGGCGGTACTAAAGTTGAAAAGGTTCAGCCTAATGAAATTTTCCGCTGGGCTTTATCACTTGCACAGGCTGAAGAAGTCGCCAAAGGTGTCCGCTCAATAAGTCATGCTTATGGTGGTATGATTATGGATACTGAATTCTGTCTCGACGCATCGGATCGTTTATGGTTTGTGCAGGCTCGCCCTGAAACTCGCTGGAATGAAGATTTTGAACAGCATCCGGATACAATCTTCATGCGCAGACTGGAAGTTGATCCCAAGGCTTTGGTTTCAGCAGAAGTTCTTCTCGAAGGTAACGGAGCTTCTCGCGGAGCCGGTCAGGGTACTGTTAAATATCTGCGTTCAGCCCTTGAGCTTAATAAGATTAACAAAGGTGATATTCTGGCCGCAGCTCGTACCGACCCGGACATGGTGCCGGGAATGCGTATTGCCGCGGGTATTATGGCTGATGTCGGTGGTGACACCAGTCATGCCGCGATTACTTCCCGTGAACTCGGAATTCCCGCAATCATCGGTATTCAGCGTCTTGAAATTCTTCGTTCACTTGATGGACAGGAAGTCACTGTCGACGGTTCCAGAGGTAAAGTTTATCGCGGACTGCTCCCGTTGCGTGAAGTTGGCGGTACAATTGATACCTCTAAGCTTCCTGCTACCAAGACCAAAGTCGGGCTTATCCTTGCTGACGTGGGTCAATCACTATTCCTTTCACGCCTCAGAGAAGTTCCTGATTTTGAAGTGGGCTTGCTGAGAGCTGAATTTATGCTTGGTAATGTAGGTGTCCATCCATTGGCCCTTGAAGCTTATGATAACGGAGCTCTTGATAAGTTAATTCAGGATAAACTTGATGAACTTGATGCAAGACTCACTGCTGTTATGAGATCTCAGCTTGATTCAGGTCTTATTTCTTTGAATATTAAGCTCAGGGAATATGTAGGGGCTCTTACCGGGCTTGCTGATGAAATGGATGCGCTTGCCAGCGGTGAAAATGCCAGAGGAACTGAAGAAGTTCTGGCAATGCATCGCAGGCTCAGAGAGCTTGATAAAAAATTAGATAATTATTTGATGCACGGCGCAGAAAGTCTTTATATTCTGAAGACTTCTGTTAAAATTGAAGAGCATGTTAAAGCTGTTTTAGGACTCCAGCACGGTGTTGAAGAAAACGCAGATTCACGCTTTATCTATAGACGTTCCGAGTCTTCTGATGAAATCTCAGAGATGTTGGAACAAGCTGTCAAGAATCCGATTGTTATTGAACTTAACGAAAAAATTAAAGCTTTACGTGAAGAAGTTGCTCGTAAGATGGGACTTAAGTCTGAAATGGACGAGGTTCGCACCTTAAGAAAGCGTATTTTTGAACTTCTCCAGTCTCGCGGACTGCGTTCAGGTAAAGAAAACTATATTCAGACCTTGTCGCAAGGACTTGCTTTGTTCTCGATGGCTTTTTACGGCAAAGACATCATTTACAGAACCACAGATTTTAAAACAAACGAATATCATAACCTGCTTGGCGGACTTCTTTTTGAAAACCATGAAGACAATCCGATGCTTGGATATCGTGGTGTTTCCAGAGATGTCCATGATTGGGAGCTTGAAGCTTTCAAACTGGCAAGAGGTGTTTTCGGTGGAAAGAATCTTCATCTGATGCTTCCTTTTGTTAGAACAATTGAAGAAGCCCGGAGTATGAAACGTTACCTTGCTCAGGTTCATCATCTTGAATCAGGAAAGGATGATTTGAAGCTTATCCTGATGGCGGAAATCCCAAGTAATGCAATTCTCAGTAAAGAGTTTATTAAAGAAGTTGATGGTTTCTCCATCGGCTCGAATGATATGACTCAGCTTGTTCTCGGAACAGACAGAGATAATTCCAGGTTGCAGCATATTTATGACGAAGAAGATCCTGCGGTAGTATGGGCGATTCTTTCGACTATCTTCACGGGGCAGAAATTCAGTAAGAAAATCGGTTTCTGCGGTCAGGGAGTCTCGAATAGTGTCATCCTGCGCGGGGTTGTTTGCATTGCCGGTATTGTTTCCGCATCTGTTGTGCCTGATACTTATCTTCAGACAAAGCTGGATATGGCTGCTGTAGAAGCTGAAAACATTAAGGTTAGCGAACTTGGTAAGTGGATAAATGCAAGACATTTTGAACGGCTCGCTAAGTTGATGGAAGGAAATGGATACGGTCATATTATTAAGAAATATAAAACTCCTGAAGATCTCGAAGATTGGTATGAAGGTGAAATAAGAAGACTTAATGAACAGCTTCGTGACAACATAGATACTCCTAAGGAAGATTTTTACAGACAGGAAATGAACGCTTTCCGCGGAACATTTCATAAACCTGTAATTTATTCCGCATGGAATTGGTCACAAACAGTCGAAGATGCAATGCATCATGCCGGGTTTGCTACTTTTGAAGAGCAGGAAGCGGCTCTGAAAAAACAGTATTCCAAGAAGTGGTAAAGTTATATTAATCAATTAGCAGGACTGATTCAGTTAAGTATCGGTCCTGCTAACTGATATTTGTATGTTCTTTGGGGTGTTAAGGAGCAAGCCTTGACAGAAAAGGTGGGCAAAGGCATATTTGCGACATAACAGGAGCCAAAATGTACCAGTCTAAATGGTTTATAAAAACAATTCTCATAGCAATCAGTCTGTCGATGCTTATCCTTTGCGGCTGCTCCATGAAGTCAGATAACTATGTTGGAAGTCAGGATTCTTATGGCTCAAGAGTTTCACGTAAACTCGGGCGGGGAATGACTAATATAATAACTGCTCCGATTGAAATTCCAAATCAGGCTGTTAATATGTCTGCAGAAAGTGATGTCCCTGCTGAGCAATTGGCTGGATATTTTGGCGGTTTCATAACAGGGTTTGCGTATGGTACCGGAAGGGTTGTTTCCGGGATGTATGATATTGTTACTTCTCCTTTTGGTGGGCCTGCCGGTCCTACAATGGATGAGGAATTTATTTCGTCCGAATTTGCTGATAAAGTTGATGAGCGTAACGATAGTTATATGGATATTTCCAACATAGCTATGGATTGATTTGTGTAGTTTTTAATTACTCAATTATTCTCTTGCTAGACAAAGTTATTTAAAAATTTAACCCTCCACAGGATTTTCCGTTGGAGGGTTTTTATTTGTATTTATTCCAAAGAGATGAAGGATTAATATGTTAAAGAATACGGCGCTTTTTATCGTATTGGTAATGTTTGCATCGGGCTGCGTTAGCAAACAGGGATTAAAAGAACAGATTGCTCAAGTCATAAAGGATAATCCGCAGATTGTTTTAGATGCTATGCGCGAAAATAATATTGAGCTTCTTACAATCGTAGAAAGCGGTATTGATTCGAGGAGCGAGTTGAATCGTAGAGAGAAATTTCAAGCTGAAATTGATAATCCTCTTAACCCTGTTATTTCTCCTGATAGAGCAAGCATTGGTAATCCTGAAGCCCTTGTTACCATTGTTGAATATTCCGATTTTCTTTGCCCTTATTGTAGTAAAGGTGCAAAAGTTGCGCGGGATCTTGTCGCCAGTAATCCCAATAAATACAGATTGATATATAAACATCTTCCTCTGCATGAGGAATCTAAAAAACTTGCGGCTGTTTATGAGGCCATTGCTCTTTTAGATAAAGAAAAAGCATTCAAATTTCATGATGTCGCGTTTGAAATGCAAAAAAGCCTGTATAACGATAGTAATGGAAAAATCTTAGGCAAGATTTTGCTCGATCTTGATATTGATCTTAATGAGTTAGAGAAGGTTTTGAAATCTAAAAAAATTGTTGAAAATCTTGCCGGAGACAAAGCAGAAGCCAAATCGTTTGGATTTGATGCAACTCCTACTTTTCTCGTCAATGGTGTATCAATTCGCGGCTATGTTCCTGCTGATAAATTCGAATCGATAATTGGGTTTATTTTGGAAAAAAGTCCCAAAAAAGAAGCTGATGATGGCGAAGTTTGTGAAGATTGTCTGAATAAAATGTAATTTTTGTAGAGAAATAAAATGAGAGATGTAACCAACATTGTTGACCCTCCAGAAGATTTGCATATTTGTTTCGGAGGGGGAGATTTTCGTAAAATCGGTCAAAAAATGATTACCCTTTGTAAGGATCAGTTAGAGCTTGCTCCGAATGAGAAAGTTTTGGATATTGGTTGCGGAGTTGGAAGACTTGCTTTCCCCTTGCTGGAATATTTGAATGAAAGTGGCAGGTACGAAGGTTTTGATACTTTTCCGGCCGGTGTTAAATGGTGTTCTGAAAACATTACTCCTGAATTTCCAAATTTTAATTTTCAACAAGTTGATATTTTTAATACAACCTATAATCCATACGCTCAGACGAAAGCCTCTGAATTCATTTTTCCCTATGGTGATAACACTTTTGACCTCGTGTTGTTGAATTCTGTTTTCACTCATATGATGCCTGATGATATCATTAATTATCTGTCTGAAATCGATAGAGTTTTAAATGATAAGGGTAGAGTGTTCGTGACATTTTTTCTGATCAATAAAGAGTCTCTTGAATTGATGAATCTAGGAAAAAGTGTTCATGATTTCCATAAGTTCGGAGTTTTTTATACCGCAGATCCCAAAGAGCCGATGGACGCTGTAGGGTATGATGAGCAGTTCGTATTTAATCTATTTGAGAAGCATAATTTTAAAATTAAAGAAGTCATGTACGGAAATTGGAGTGGCATAAAATCTGGCAATCATCAGGATATTGTGCTGCTTACACGATGATTATTTTTTGCCATGAACTTTTCTGTTTATAAGGTGAGCTGACACTCCGCCTCCGAATCCGTTATCTATATTTACAACGCTTACGCCAGGCACACAGCTATTCAGCATGGAGAGCAGTGTTGTCATTCCTCCAAGGTTTGCGCCATATCCTACGCTTGTCGGCACAGCGATAACCGGAGCTGAAACCAGCCCGCCCACTACCGTTACAAGCGCTCCTTCCATTCCTGCGACAACAACAATAGCGTTGGCGTTGCGTAATGTATCAAGGTACGGGAAAAGTCTGTGAATTCCCGCAGCTCCGACATCGTATATCCGTTCAACACGATTGCCCATAAGTTCTGCAGTGACTGCGGCTTCTTCTGCAACTCTGATGTCCGAGGTTCCGCCGGTTACAATTGCTATACCTTCAAGTTTATCCTGTTCAACTATATTGACTGCGATGATAGACGCATCCTTATAGTAATTTGCTTCAGGAAGTTCTTTCAATATAAGTTGAGCTTGATCATTTGAAACTCTGGTAAAAATGCACAGACCTGTCATTTTTGCAGCGGCTTTGCATATGGATTGTAAATGTTCGGGGATTTTGCCCGGGCAAAAGATTACTTCTTCAACTCCGCATCTAAGCCCGCGATGAGTATCAAGCTTTGCACAACCTAAATCTTTATAAGGAAGCTGTGAAATTGTTTCCAGAATTTCAGAATCATCTATCTGACCATTTTTATAAAGTTGAAGCAGCTTAATCAGCTCAATCTCGCTCATTAGAATCCTTTATGGGTAAGAAGCACTGTCGCTTAACTTCTTCTGAAATTATGCGTGGAGACAATCCGGTTTGTTTTGAAATTTCTATTAAATCATCAAACTCAGGTTTTCTACTGATCAAATGTTGATCAAATGTAGATATTTTAATTCTTATTGGATATTTTGTGTCGTTTATTTCAACTTTGTATTTATCAACTTTTCGTTCCGCCATAAATCTATCAACTGCACGGGTGCGAACTCCGATAGAACCGGTTTGCTGCATTAGCTTGCAGCTCATTTCTCTTTCTTCTCCCGGGACGCATAGAACTGAAACGAGGTGTGCCGGGCGGTTCTTCTTGCCTGTTGCGGGTGTGATGTAGGCATCGAGAGCGCCAGCGTCAAGCATCTCGTTTAGTGCGTGTCCTAAAATTTCTCCGCTTGCATCATCAATCAAAGTTTCAAGTAAAATTGCTTGTTCAATGTTTTCGCAGGATGAAATGTTTTCAATAATTCTTATGATATTAGGAGATGATTCTAATTCCGCATTTCCGGCTCCCTGTCCTGTTTTGAGAGGGGTGGACGTTGGATAAATTTTTATAAAGTCATCTACGATACAGGCGAGCAGAGCAACTCCAGTCGGGGTGGCAAGTTCAAATTTTTCAGTTGAAGAAGCTATTGGAATTGCTCTTTTGCATAAAATTTCCAAAGTAGCAGGCGCCGGAGAAGGAATTTTTCCGTGATCCATCGAAATAATACCATTGCCGACAGCAACAGGCAGGCATGAAATTTGTCCGTCCATAAATTCGTACTTATCCAAAAGCCACAGAACTCCGGCAATATCTATAACTGTATCAACAGAACCTACTTCGTGCAGATGATAATGCCCTTCGTGAACCGCCGATTCGGCCTCTGCAAGTACGGATATGACCTCGAGTCCTTTATCTATAACTGTCGGACTCATTTCCATGAAATTGGAGATGTTTTTGAAAGCTCTTGCAAGATCTTCTGCTGACGCGAAGCGCTCACCTTTGAGTCCTATGTCCATTTTAATAGCCCCGATTCCCATGGAAGTGGTGTGGAGGGCTTTAATGGACGCTGTGCAATGAGTTAGTTCGCAAACAGCTTTACTCAGTAGAGGAAGGCATTCCTGATCTCCTGTAAGGTCAAGTAGAGCGGATAAGAGCATGTCTCCGGCAACTCCGGCCATTCTTGGATCAATTAATAAAGATTTCATTTTTAGCCCTCAGCAACTGACTGGTAAATCAGTAGAGTTAAAAATTAAAAAGCAGGGTTTTTATGCCAGCGATATGCTGTTTCAATGATTTCACGAAGATCACCATATCGCGGTTTCCAGTTTAGCAGTTTGTGTGCTTTAGAGCTGTCGGCAACTAATCTTGGAGAGTCTCCGTCTCGTTTTGGTTCAAATTCGTATGGAATTTTTCTGCCAATGACATCTCCCGCTGTGTTTATTACATCCAGAACACTAAAGCCGTTTCCGTTACCCAGATTGAAAGAGTGTGCTCCCTGCGATGTTTCGAGAAATTTTAAAGCAGCAAGGTGAGCTTCGCATAAATCCTGAATATGAATATAATCTCTCACGCAGGTTCCATCTGGAGTCGGGTAATCGTTGCCATATATTTTGAGTTTGCGGCCCTGATCAATGCTGCTTAGCAATATGTTGGGAATGAGATGTGTTTCCGGGCGATGAGCTTCACCTATGAGTGCATCGGGGTGAGCCCCGGCAGCATTGAAGTATCTGAAACTTACGGAGTTTAAATCATACGCTTTGGCATAATCTTCAAGTATTTCTTCCGTGTATAGTTTTGTTCTGCCATATGGGTTAAGCGGAGCAAGTGGGTGGTTTTCGGTAATTAGGTCCATAACAGGCTCACCGTAAACTGCGGCTGATGATGAAAAGACAAATTTATCTACACCATTATTACGCATGGCCTGCAATAAATTTAAAGTTCCAGTGACGTTGTTATCATAATATTGAAAGGGGTGTTTAACGGAGTCGCTAACTACAATCAGGCCGGAAAAATGGAATACAGCATTAAATTTTTTTGAGCTTAAAGCTTTTTCAAGATCAGCCTGGTTTCGCAAATCACCCTGTATAAAATCGCCCCATTTTAGAGCTTTGGAGTATCCTGTAGAAAGGTTGTCAAATACTGTGACTTCGTGACCGTGATCACTCAGCATTCTAGACATATGTGACCCGATATATCCGGCTCCGCCGCATACCAACAGGGATAGTTTGTTTTTATTGTTATCCATTACGTTTCCGTGAGTTTGTAATTATTAATGCATGTTATCTTTTTGATTATTTAATAAATATTAGAATTTGTCGAGTACGTCTGGATTAAATATATTTAAAATAATAGGGGTGAAGTTTCAAAATAATAAAAAGCTTAACTTAGATTAGGTCAAATAGTAATCTTTGTTTAATTGCTATGGATTATTTGATATGATGATGGTTCTTGGTCACCTATAAAAGAGGATGATAAATTGTTAAAAAAAATAATGCTGTTTATTTTTATGATTTTGATAACATCAAGCGGACATGCTGTTGCTTCGAACGATAGAGTCGTTTTCTATCCTTCCGGTGCGGATATTTCAAGATTGATTCATGCTGATATAACAGCAGGGAATAATGTTGATAGCTTTGGGCGGACTGTAACATTTATTCTGCCGGGGCAGGCTCTGCCGGATACATTTTCAATTACACCTGTAACGAAAGAGGTCGTAATTAATGATGTTTCTTGGACTCGGGATGATTTGACCCTGTCTCCTGCGGCTGTCGATCTTGGAAAAAAAATTGATTTGCTTAAATCAAAATTGATGGCAGTAAAAGCTCAAATTAAAGCTGTTGAAGGTGGTATTCTTTTTTGGAATGAAAGAGGTAAAATTCAACAAACTAAAGTCGGTGAAGTTGATAAGATTGCTGATCTAGTCGTTTCAAATCTTACAAGGTTATATAATCAATCTGTAAAATTAGAATCACAAAGTAAGGATATTTCATCTCTGATAAATGAGTTGAATAGAAAGATTAAGGAAATTTCCGGGCCGGGCAAAAGTCGCTGGATTGTTAAAGTATCAGTGGCTGCAAGCGGTAATAAAAGTGCAGATTTCAAAATTAATTACATGCTTCGAAATTGCGGATGGAGACCTAAATATAAGCTTGACGGGTATCCTGACCAGAAGAAAGTTGAGTTCTCATTTGATGCTGAAATATGGCAGTCCAGCGGAATGGATTTCAAGAATTTTAATGTAGCACTTGCAACAGTTAAAGAACGTTCCAGAATTTATCCCCCTGAATTACGTCGTTGGAAGATAGCTCCGAAGCGTCCAGATATGCCGGAACCGGCTAAGTATGCACGTTCAATGAAGGTTATGGAATCATCTGTTCAAATGAATGATGCTGTAGCTGCAAATGCACCTTTACAAATTAAAAAATCAACTTATTCAATATGGGAACTTGGCACTAAGACTATCGTTGCCGGACCTGCGCGAAAGTATGCAATTTCAAATGAAAGCTGGGATGCTGAGTATTCTTTCCTGTCGCGACCTTCGGCGACTCCTGATGTTTTTGTTTCTGCTAAAATGAAACTCATTGACGCAAAAGATTTCCCCACAGGGCAGGCATTGGTATTAATGGAAGGAGCTATGATAGGGAAAATGAAATTTTCCTTTTTTGGTAAGGATAAAACATTATTCTTCGGGGCTGATCCTTTGCTTAAGGCAGAACGCAAAACTCTTGAGAAGTATTCAGGAGAAAAAGGAGTGTTTGGATCAAAGCAGACATATAATTGGAAGTATCTAATAACCTTGTCTAATTCCAGAAAAAATCCGGTTATGATAAAAGTTCAGGAACCGGCTCCATTTACCGGTGATAAGCGGATCAAGCTAAGTGATTCGGCTGAGCCTAAAGCTGTCGTCAAAGATAATAATTTTGAGTGGGATATAACTGTTCCAGCGAGCCAAAAGGCAGAAGTTCAATACGGTGTAGACTTGAATGCGCCAGAGGATATGATAATTGATTTTGGACTTGGCAGATAAAATAAAAAACCCGTTTCGCTAGAAACGGGTTTTTTATTAAACAAATTGAAAATTAGAAATTGTAACCGAGACTTAGACCTACAATGTGTGTAAGTCCGTTTGCGGTTTTAGTGTCAAGAACTCCGGTTCCCGGTCTGGCTGCGATTGTGCGGTCTTTCATCCAGAGGTACATGTAAGAGACATCAACAACAAAGTTGTCAAATTTATACCCTAAACCGGTAGATACTATCTGGCGATCATTTGAAGGCAGCATGTAATCTTCATATCCTTCGCGGATAGGGCTCTGATCATAAACATAACCGACTCTAAGAGCTAGATCTTCGATTGGGAGATATTCAACACCAAACTGGAATCTCCAGACATCTTCCCATTTTTTTTCAGCAATATAATTCTTTATGCCAATAGAATTAGTCTTTGCAAAGTCGTAGCTAATATCACTGTAAGCACTCCATTCAGAGTAAATAGCATCAGCTTCAAAGCTAAGGTTTGTAAGTGGTTTGTATTCTAAACCGAATGAAAATGTATTTGGTGTATTCATTGACATTGTAATGTCATTGTCATTGAACCTTGTTGCAGTGCTAATTCCTGTAGGAACATTGTAGCTTGCAGATCCTGTCGCGTGATGAATCATTTTGCTGCGGTATGAAAAGCCGATAGCCCACTGATCATTTGGTGTAACTCGTATGCCGGCGTTGAAGCCGGGTGTTATATTGTCGACTATGATGCGCTGATCAACGTCGGTTGCGGTATTTTTTGTGCCTGTGGGGTCAAATTTTTTACGAAGGTCAGCCCTTACGTACATAAGTTCAAAACCAGCAGCTATAGAAATATATTTGTTAATTTTATAAGCCATATTCGGATTAACAGAAAAACTGTTTATCTCGGTGTCATATGAAGAGTATCTTCCGCTCCAGTCTTCGTCGAAAGAAGTGCCGAGACCGTAACGTGAAAATGAGCCGACACCAAACCAAAGGCTGTCGTTAACCTGATGAGTAAAGTAAGCATGTGGTGGAACGAATACTTTTTTGTTGATGCTTTCTTTTTTGCTATTACCATTATAGCTGGTAGTCACATCATTTGAAGGTGCAATTGTTGAAATTCCGGCTAGTACCTGAGTTCCTAGAAGCTGCGTAATACCTGCAGGGTTCCATGCTAGGGCAGAAGGATCATCTGCTTTGGCAACCATTGCTCCCCCAAGAGCATTGCCTCGTGCACTCCATTCGTACAATGCAAATCCTGCTGCTTCAGCTTTAGTACATATGCTGGAAGACAGCATTAGTCCTATCATAATCAGTAGTACACTTACGCATACTGTAAATTTGTTCTTCATACAAACTCCTTAAAGCGAAATACATACAACTTATCAAGTAAGTTATATAATGATATCATCATTCTCCATAGTTTAAGCGGTTATTTAACTATCTTGGTTGATAATATATGTAAAGAAAATTAAATGTATCTACTGTTTATATTAAGTGTTCACTAGTATAATGTATTTATTATACATGTGTGTATGTTTATTAGTTGCAGTGTGCTGCTTAATAGTTTGCGTTAAACTAATTTTATAATAATATTTTGCTGTGTTTTGTTATAAAAAAAGGCAGCCGGATGGGCTGCCTTTTAAGAAGTTATTCTTAGGAATGTTATTTTATAAAGTAAGCAAGATATTCTTGATTCCCTTTTGGTCCTTTAATGCTTGAAGGAACAAGTCCTTTAAGTATTAAATGAAGCTCAGAAGCTGCAAAATTAACGATCATATCTACAGCCTGCTGTCTGAGGGATTCATCACGCACTATTCCTTTGTCTGTTTGTCCCGGACCAACTTCGAATTGAGGTTTAATCAGGCAAACAATTTCTCCGGTATTTTTTAAAAAACGCACCAGAGCAGGAAGTACTTTTGTTAAAGAAATGAAAGAAACATCACAAACAACAAGATCGACTTCTTCGGGAATAAGATCTTTTTCAGCATGTCGTAAATTGACTCTTTCCAAGTTAATTACGCGTTCATCCTTCTGAAGTTTCCAGTGCAGTTGTCCGTAACCAACATCAGCTGCATAGACTTTAAGCGCCCCGAATTGAAGCATGCAGTCTGTGAATCCGCCTGTTGAGGCTCCTGCGTCAAGAGCGACTTTACCTTTTGGATCAAGTCCTAGTTCTTCTATGGCCGTCAGCAGTTTATATCCGCCTCGGCTGACAAATCTATCTTTGTCCTTCACAACAATTTCTAAATCGGGGTCGAGCTGCATCCCTGGTTTTGTTATGGGCAGCTTTTGGCCGTTTTGAAGAAAGTGAGCTTGTCCCGCCATGATCATCCGTTTAGCCTGCTCGCGACTTTCAGAAAGTCCCTGAGAGAAAAGCATTTGATCTGCACGTTCCTTTTTAGCCACTTATTTTTTCTCCAGACCAAGCATAGCTACGACATTGCCGGCAGCTTTTGAGATGTAATCAGCTTCTGACATAGAATCTTTCAACTTAGCTTCAATAACAAGTTCAGGAGAATTTGATTTGGATGAATCAGGTGTAACTTCGTATTCGGCTGGGAAAGTGTTTTGATAGTACATGTCTTGAAATCCGACAAACTTGAGCTGATGAGCAGTAGAATCAAGTATAGCTGATTCATTTTCATTGATAAGTCCAAGCTCTTTAGCTCTGATGAGACCGGCAAGACATTCTCCGCCCTGAGTACAAGCAATGTGACCATTTGCATTGGCTAGAAGCATACTGTCCATAATGAGCTGTTCGGAGACCTGAACAACCTGAAAGGATGTTTTGCCACCGATAGCTTCATATTTATCTGCAAAGTATTTTACTCTCGGAAATGAAACGGGGTTACCTATCATTGCGGCCTGTGCAACTGAAGGCTGTACAGTGACAGGTTTGTATTCACGTTCTTTTGGATCATCAACAGAGTAGTAGCGGTAGACAGGGTCTGCATGTGCAGACTGAACACCAAAAATTCGAGGTAACTCTTTAATAATATCGAGGTCATAAAGTTTCAGGAAACCGGCCATAATGGCTGTGACATTTCCGGCATTACCGATTGGGACAAAAATACATTTGTCTTTCAGATCCCAGTCATACCATTGAGCAACCTCAAAGGCGTACGATTCCTGACCAAGAATTCTCCATGAATTCTTGGAGTTGAGCAGGGCGACTCTGTAATTGTCTGCCAGATGTTCAACGACTTTCATACAGTCATCAAAAACTCCGGGAACTTCGAGAACTTTCGCGCCGCTTCCAAGGGGCTGAGCAAGCTGCTGGGGAGTAACTTTACCTTCTGGAAGAATAACTACGGATTTAACAGGGCCGCCAATATATGAGGCATAAAGAGCTGCTGCGGCGGAAGTGTCACCTGTTGAAGCACAGACTGTGAGAATTTCGTCCCAATTGTTTTTCGCGAGAAGGGCATTGATATAGCTGAAAGCACAAGCCATCCCTCTATCTTTGAAAGATGCGCTCGGATTTTGACCGTCATTTTTATAAGCGGTTTTAATCCCGACAATTTTATTTAAATTTGTATTTGAAGCGACAATAGGAGTGTTCCCTTCACCGAGAAATAAAATATCTTTTTCTTCGATAACTGGAGCGAACAGCTCATAGAATCTAAAAATACCCCGGAGGCTGTCTTTTTTTGTAGCTGTACGGGCATCAAATAAGTCACGCCATTCCTGACCGCTGGTTTTCTTTAATTCGTCAAATGTGAGATCTTGAAGAATGAAAACAGAGCCGCATTTGGGGCAGGTGTAATATAATTCGTCGATTCCGTAATGCTGTCCACAACCGAGACAGTGATATTCCATCTTTCCCCTGTATTCAGGGAATGTGTTAGCTTGAGACATAAATTCCTCCGCGAAGTTTCATAAAAAGCGGTAAATATTAAGAAGGCCAGATTTTAGGGATGCTCATGGTGAACATCCACACACCGAGACTGACCTTGATTGCCAACCCGAATGCTTTGCCCCAGAAGGCACCCCATGCGGAGTGCTGGGCTTCAGCAAAAGATCTGCCGTGTGAAAGCTCAAGAACAAGGCAACCTCCGAATGACCCCAGGAGGGCCCCGGGAAGTGCTCCGAGTCCAAAGAAAAAAGGTGCTCCTAATATTGCACCGGCTATTGCGCCGATGAATGCACCCAAGCTGCCTCTACCGGTAGCTCCGTATTTCTTTCCACCGAAGTACTGTGCTGCAAATTCTAAAATTTCACCGATAAGCGCGATTACAGCTAAAATCGAAATGAAGTTCCAGCTCATTGTCTCAGGCAGAAATATTTTCCAACCTATGACAAAAGCGAGTAGAATCCAGTTCGCAGGCAGTCCAAATATATGCAGAGCTAAAGAGCAAAGCATTAGCAGAATCACCAGCACTGCCAAGGCTGTAATCATTTTCTAATTCTCAACTTCTCTGAGGTCTATAACTCTTTGAGCTTTACCTTCAGATTTAGGGATAGAATTGCGCTGAACTAGTTCTACTCTTGGTGTAACAAGAATTTCATCTCTCAGCTTGGCGGCAATACGTTTCTGTAATCCTTGCAATACTCTCATATCTTCAACAAAAAATTGATCTTTAATTTCAACTTTAACTTTAATCTGGTCAATAAACCCTTCTCTGAAGAGTTCAATGACATAGTTTTGTCCGACTTCAGGCATCGCCATAACTATTTTTTCGATTTGCATGGGGTAAATATTAACACCCTTGATGATGAGCATGTCATCGGCGCGACCGACAATTCTGTCAATGCGTCGAGAGGTTCTACCGCATTTGCACTGACCGGGAACGAAACGGGTCAAGTCTCTGGTTCTGTAGCGAATGATAGGCATGCCTTCGCGAGTAAGCGTTGTCATTACCAGTTCGCCGATTTCGCCTTCAGCAACATGTTCCCCGGTTTCAGGGTTAATAATTTCAGCGATATATGAGTCTTCCCACACGTGCATCCCTTTTTGTTCGGTACACTCGAAAGCAACACCCGGGCCGTTCATTTCAGAGAGGCCGTAAGAATTGTAAGCTTTAATGTGCAGGAGTTCTTCAATCTTTTGTCTGGTGTGTTCTGTGTGAGGCTCGGCTCCGATAAGAGCAATTTTCCACGGCATTTCTGCGGGATCGTATCCTTCTTCTCTAACTTTGCCGGCAAAATAGAGAGCAAAGGAGGGGATAATATGCAGGGCGGTAACATTAAAATCGCGGATAAGTTTAATCTGTCGTTTGGTGTTGCCTGCTCCTGCCGGAACGGTCAAACAACCAAGACGTTCAGAACCGTAATGAATTCCGAGACCACCGGTGAAAAGTCCATAACCTGACATATTTTGCAGAACGTCAGACCGTCTCACTCCAACTGCGTACATCGAGCGGGCCATAAGGTCAGCCCAGGTATCAAGGTCTTTTTGAGTATAAAAAACAGCAGTGGGCGTTCCGGTTGTTCCGGAGGAAGCATGAAGACGAACAAATTCATCAAGAGGTTTTGTAAGCAGTCCGTATGGATATTGAGAACGAAGGTCGTCTTTTGTGGTAAAAGGTAACCTTTTTATATCATCAACAGTTTTAATGATGGAGGAATCGATGTTATTTTTTTTGAAAGATTCACGGTAATACGGAGATTTAGCGGCTTGCTCGATGGTTTTCCTTAGTCTTTCGGCTTGGAGTTTTTCCAATTCACTTCTATCGAGCACTTCCGCTTTATCGAAATACATTTTATTTCTCCCGCTAATTGTTTTTCAGTGATTCTCGTCTTTTGTAATAGCTTCGATTAATCATCGCCATACTCAGACGGATAAGGCTCTGCAGCAAGGTTTTCGAAGGCTGTATAGTTGCCGAAAAAGGCTAACTCTACAATACCGGTAGGACCGTTACGTTGCTTACCGATAATAACTTCGGCCTTGTTGTTAATAGGCTTGTCTTCTTTTTTGTTATAAAAATCTTCACGATAGAGGAATAGGATAATATCAGCATCCTGTTCAATCGCACCTGATTCACGTAAGTCAGACATCATAGGTCTTTTGTCTGTACGTTCTTCAACTTTGCGGTTCAGCTGAGACAGTGCAAGAACTGGTATTTTCAATTCTTTGGCTAACGCTTTTAATGATCGTGAAATATCAGAAATTTCTTGCTCACGTGAGTCAGTACGCGCACTGGAACGCATGAGCTGGAGGTAATCCACCATTACCAGACCCAGATTGTGCTGTGATTTTAGCCTTCTGCATCTGGCTCTTAATTCCATAGTGGAAAGAGATGGAGTATCATCAATAAATATAGGTGCTTCTGTCAAGTCCTGAGCAGCTTCATAAAGCTTTGCCCAGTCCTCATCATCAAGTTGTCCTGTTCTGAGTCTGGAAAGATCTACTTTTCCATGGCAGGCAAGCATCCTTGTCATAAGCTGCCCCATAGCCATTTCAAGGGAGAATACAGCTGTAGGGACTCCGCTGTGAAGAGCTGCGCGCATAGCGACGTTCAACGCAAAAGCGGTTTTACCCATACTTGGGCGTCCGGCAATAATGACAAGTTCAGAGTTTTGAAGTCCTGCCGTCATTTCATCAAATTTGGTGTATGTAGTCGGGATGCCGGTTACTAGAGATTTTTGTTCAACTCTAATTTCAAGTTCTTTGAAAACTTCTTTTATAAGCTCTTTACTGCTTTTAATGGTGGTAGTTTTTTTGGCGTCTGTAATTTCAAAGATTGCTTGTTCTGAATGATCAAGCAGTTCTTTAACGTTCTGTGCTTCAAAGCTATCGGTGATGATTGAAGCTGCAGCATCAATCAGGCTTCGCTGGATCTTTTTTTCAGCTACAATTTCGGCATGATGGAGTGCATTTGCCGCACTTATAACAGAATTAGCAAGGTCGGCCAGGTAAACAGGGCCACCGACAGTATCAATTTTACCGGTACTGGTAAGGTACTCGTTGACGGTGACAATATCTATAGGAGCGTTTTTGGCATACAGAGCTTCGAAAGCTTTGAAAATTTCATGATGGGAAGGAGAGTAAAAATCGTCAGAATGAACGATGTCAACGAGATCGTTGAATATAGAGTTGCTTAAAAAAACTCCGCCCAACACAGCCTGTTCTGCTTCCAGATTGTGAGGTGGTACTTTCCGTAAAAGATCAGACGGAGCATCTGATGATGCTCCGTCTGAATTGTAATTAGAGCCGGGCTTACGCCTCTTCTGCTTCTGATTCTGCAGTTTCTTCTTCTTCCATCATCTGACCGGGTTTAGCAACGGTCAGTTTAATTTCACCGCGAACTTCGGGGTGAAGTTTAACTTCGATAGTGAAAGTTCCCAGTGAACGAATAGGATCAGACAACAGAATTTTTCTGCGGTCGAGATCAAATCCCTGTTCAGCAAGAGCTTCAGCAACGTTTGCTGCGGTAACGGAACCGTAAAGTTTGTCACCTTCACCAACACGAACTTCGACTTTGACTTCGACTTCTGCAAGTCTGTCTCTAAGTCCTTCAGCCTGTGTACGAAGATTATCAGCCTGTTCCTGAAGCTTTCTTTTTTCAAGCTCGAACTGCTTGAGATTAGCTGCAGAAGCTGGCATAGCAAAGCCCTGAGGAATCAAATAGTTGCGACCGTAACCGGCTTTAACTGAAACGATATCTCCAAGACGTCCAAGAGAGTCTATATCGGCACGTAAAATAAGTTTCATATCATCGTCCCCCTAGAAGCTCTTTTTCTTAACATCAGTGCTATGCACAGTTGTATAAAGCATGAGAGCCATCTGCCTGGAACGTTTGATTTCAGTAGTAAGGCGGCGCTGATGTTTTGCACAAGTACCAGTAATTCTGCGGGCAATAATTTTGCCGCGCTCGGTAACAAAGTCCTTAAGAATGTCAGGACGTTTATAATCGAGAGGAAGAGCTTTATCTGCGCAGAAACGACAGAACTTCCTTTTTGGTGTGAATTTTTTCTTGAATGCCATGATTATGCTTCCTCCTGTACCAATGCTTTATCTTCAAGTTTAACTGTAACAAACTTGAAAATTCCGTCAGTGATACGAATATTGCGTTCGAGTTCTGCAACCAATGGTGCTGGCGCATTGAAAACTACACGAACGTAGTACCCACGGGACTGATTCTGGACAGGGTAAGCCAACTGGCGAGATCCCCAATCGTCTACTTCTTCTAGCTTGCCGCCTTCACGTTCGATGATGGCAACAACTCCTTCAACGATGTCCTTGCGGCTGTCGCTCGCAAGCTCGGGGCTTAAAAGCAAGAGTGCTTCGTACTTTCTGAGCATTAAAAAAACCTCCTTATGGTCTATGGCCCTTTCCTTAATATTAGGGCAAGGCGAAAGAAAGGATGACTAGTCCCTTTCTGAGCTTCTGTCAAGTTTTGAGCATTTATAATAAAATATAAAACTGGAAACGATACTACCGATTCCAGCTTTATATTTACATTTTGTTTTAAAAAAATTAAATTCCCATGATGTTATAGCCGCAGTCAACGAAGAGAACTTCGCCTGTAACTCCGCTGGATAAATCAGAGGCTAAATATGTTGCTGTTTTTCCAACTTCTTCGGTAGTTACATTCTTATGAAGAGGAGCACGTTCCTCGATATGAGAAAAAATACTCTTGAAGCCGGAAATACCGGAGGAAGCCAATGTTTTAATTGGTCCGGCGCTTAAAGCATTTACTCTGACCCCTTTGTGTCCCATATCGCATGCAAGGTAGCGAACGCTGGCTTCAAGAGCTGCTTTTGCTACACCCATTACGTTATAGTTGGTAATGACTTTAGAAGAACCGAGGTAAGTCATAGCCATAACAGATGAACCGGGATTCATGATGGGTTCAAAGGCGTTACATAGCGTGACAAGTGAGTATGCTGAAACGTCAAGCGCAAGGTGAAAACCGTCACGTGATGTTTCGATGTAACGTTTTTTCAAGTCATCGCGATTTGCAAAAGCAACAGAGTGGACTAGGATATCAACGTCTCCCCACTGTTCTTTTACAAATTCAGCTGATTTAGCTACGTCATCATCATTGCTAACATCACAAGGGAATATAAATTCTCCGCCAAGTTCTTCACTGATAGGCTCAACGCGTTTTTTTATCGCATCATTAACATAACTGAAAGCAAGTTTTGCACCTTGCTTTTTGAATTGTTCAGCAATTCCATAGGCAATACTTTTTTCATTTGCCACGCCGAAAATAAGAGCTTTTTTTCCTTCCAGCAGCATTAATTACTCCTTGTAGATAAAAGATATAAATCTGCAGACAGGGCAGTAAAACCAATGACGTAATCGGGAATAAAGTGTTTATTCCTACGTCAGTTTTGATAGTTGTTAAGCTTCTGTCGAATTAAATTATTAATTATAAGTTTTTAAGCATCAAGTTCAGAACTGGTCAAGAGCTTAAACGCTTCAAGATACTTTTCGCGTGTTTTTGACGCAATATTTTCCGGAATTTCAGGAGCAGGAGGCTGCTTATTGAAATTGATATCTGTCAGCCAGTCACGCAGGAACTGTTTATCGAAGCTCGGCTGAGACTGTCCAGCTTTATAACCTTCAACGGGCCAAAATCTTGAAGAATCAGGAGTAAGAACTTCATCAATTATAATGAGTTCGTCACCTATAAGACCGAATTCAAATTTTGTATCAGCTATGATTATGCCGCGTTTCCGAGCATAATCTCTAGCACGGTGATAGATTGACAGAGTTACATCTTGAACTTTTTCAAGCAAATCGCTGCCGAGCATTTCCATTGCTTTATCAACTGTGATGTTTTCATCATGTTCACCTAAGTCTGCTTTTGTAGACGGAGTGAACAGTGGATGTTCAAGCATATCTGATTCTTTGAGTCCTTCAGGAAGAGCATGGCCGGACACTTTTCCAGTGGCGAGATAATCTTTCCATCCGGAACCTGTGATGTAGCCGCGAACAATACATTCAATCGGAAGTGGTTTAGCTCTTTTTACTAAAACACTTCGTCCTTGAAGTTGATCTTTGTATTTATGCAGAACTTCAGGATAGTTATCAACATTTGAAGCAATAAGGTGATTAGGAATAATATCCTTGCACATTTCCATCCAGAATAAAGTAATCTGGTTTAGGATTTTACCCTTATCTTCAATGGGGTTAGGCATAATTACGTCATATGCGGATATTCTGTCGGTCGTAATGATCAGCAGAGTTTCAGCATCAACTTCATAAATATCACGTACTTTCCCTCTGGAGAGAAGTTTCAGTTCTTTGATATCTGTTTCAATGAGATGGTTTTTAGACATTTGAGTTACCTCTTATTTGTAGCGAGATTCAATGGAACGGGCATGAGCTTCAAGCCCTTCAAGTCTAGCCAATCTGGCAATTTTTGCGCCGTGTCTGGAAATATAATTCTGATCGGTATAAATCAGACTGGATTTTTTACAAAAAGTTTCAACGGAAAGAGCAGATGAAAATCTGGCTGTACCAACTGTGGGTAATACATGATTTGGTCCGGCAAAGTAATCACCAATAGGTTCAGGGGTGTGATGTCCCATGAAAATTGCACCGGCATGTTTAATGAGTCCTATTGCACCCCAAGGATCTTCAAATGCCAGTTCAAGATGTTCAGGAGCCATGTTATTTACGAAATTTATTCCGGTATTTCTGTCCGGAACTTCAACGATAGCTCCCCATGAATTAAGTGATTGAAGAGCTATTTCGCCTCTAGGCAGTTTTTTTGCCTGTGTTCTTAGTTCTTCTTTAACTTTACTACCTAGGTTTTTATCCCATGTTATCAAAATAGATGCGGCTAGAGGATCATGTTCTGCCTGAGAAAGCATATCCGCGGCAATCCAAACAGGATCAGCTGTGTCATCGGCAAGTATTGCGATTTCACTTGGTCCGGCGATCATGTCGATTCCAACTTCTCCGACGAGCTGTCCTTTGGCTGTTGCAACAAAAATATTGCCCGGTCCGGCAATCACGTCGCAAGGCTTAATGGTTTGTGTTCCATATGCAAGAGCGCCGATGGCCCATGCTGACCCACTTGCGTAAATTTCGTTTATTCCGAGTTCTTGAGCTGTAGCCAGAATGTATGGATTCAGTGTTCCGTCTTTTCTCGGAGGAGAAATAACCGCTATCTGTTTAACTCCGGCAACCTGTGCAGGAACTGCATTCATAATCATGCTGGAGATAAGGGGTGTTTCACCGCCTTGACCACCGGGAACGTATAAACCTACCCGGTCTACAGGCCTTACCAACTGACCGAGAATTGTTCCGTCTTTGTCAGTTGTCCACCATGACTGTTGGACTTGTCTGCGATGGAAATTTTTTACATTGCGGATTGATTCTTCAATTATCTCGAGATCTTCACTTTTTACTTCTGTATATGCAACGCTTCGATTGTCTTCAGAAACTTTGAGCATATCCTGATTGAATCCGGGACAGTCGAATTTTTGAGTATATTTAATTAAAGCCTGATCGCCTTCTGATTTAACAGCTTCAAGTATTTCTCTGACGATTCCGTCTACTTTTTGATCAGGGTTTTTGCGTAAGTCCAGCCATTTTTTAACTTCAGGCCACGAGTCTTGGCCTGAGTATTCTATGTCCTTGCAAGGCATTGAAATATCCTTAACTTGAAGAGTGTGAATAGGTGTTTGTTTTTACCGAAAAGTACTAATTCTGATGTAATTATTCATTATCTTAATGCGATTCAAAAGTCGAGCATAATAGAATGGCGAGTATATAACAATAAAAAAGGGCCGGAAGATAACTTCCGGCCCCGGTGTCAGGACTAATTGTTGGAAAGGGTCTAAGAATTCTTAGAATTCGTAAACAAGGCCAACTGCGAACTTAAGTGCTGGATCATCTTTACCTGCACGAGCTACGCCGTCTGTGCCTTTGTAATTTTCCCATGTTCCTTTATCAAGGTTCATGTCGATGTAACCGAATTCAACGATAGCAGCCAGTTCGTCGTAGATCTGGTAGTTAGTGTTGAAGTCAATTTCGAAAGCACTATCTTTTGTTGTCAAGAAGCGACCGTCAGCTGCAATGCTAGTCAGTCCAGCTGCGCCAGCATTTTTGATGAGGTCCTTGTCGTTAGTACCTTTGATGTACAAGAAGTGAACGTCATGAGTCAGTTTGTCGAGGAAAGAGATTCCTTCGAAAGAAAGACCTGCTGTCCAGAAACCCTGCTGCTGAGCATTGTCAAGGTCAGAGGAAAACAAAGCAGATCCACCGAAGTAGTAAGTACCGAAAGCGAAGTCATTTTCAATTGTTGGAAGACGTTCGGAACCGTTATC
Organism: Maridesulfovibrio ferrireducens; assembly: GCF_016342405.1. Classification (NCBI taxonomy): domain Bacteria; kingdom Pseudomonadati; phylum Thermodesulfobacteriota; class Desulfovibrionia; order Desulfovibrionales; family Desulfovibrionaceae; genus Maridesulfovibrio; species Maridesulfovibrio ferrireducens. The sequence goes on from NZ_JAEINN010000007.1 coordinate 62,259, forward strand.
AGTTTTGTCATCTTCACCAGTGGTGTAAGCGAAAACAAACTTAGGTTTTACGAAGTCAAATCCTGTGTAAGCAAGAGACATGTCTGCACCAAAACCGGAACGGTCATTGGCTTTGATGTCGCCATCAACGCTACCATAAACAAGGTCAGCCTTGAATACGATAGGATCAAACATGGTAAGAGCGAAAGAAGTACCAGCCCACCATGCAGTTATGTTTTTAGTAAAAGCAGTTACCACAGGAGCGGTAAGACCAGCTCCAGCATCATTACCAATAGCAGCATTTCTACCTAGAAGGCCATATGCGAAATATGGAGTAGCTTCAAGGCCATCAATGGTGATTGGAAGAGCTGCGTAGAATACATCAAACTCGTCCTGCCAGTTGCTTGCTGTTGTAGGGGTCACAGCTGCGTCAATATCATTGTTGTCTCTGTAGCGAAGGAATGCTGCTGCTATACCAATCTGGTCTGTGATAGGAGACTGGATGATGATCTGATCGCCGTCAGTACCAGCAAGAACCATATTACCTGCTGCTGCGCCAGGTAGGTCAAGATTTGTTCTACCAGCTGTTACGAGTACTTCTGTTTCTGGAAAACGGTACTGAAGAAAAGCACGTTTTACAGAAAGTTCATTACCACCTAAAGTGGAACCACTGTTAGCACCATTTGTACCAAAGCGAGTTTTGTACTGTAAGTACAATTCACCCATCAAGTTTTCGTTTGCAATGAAACGGAACTGTGTACGAGCACGGAAGTAGAAGTTTAAGTCATCTTCCTGATCACCATTATGTTTAGCAGAGAGGAAATCACTGTTATCCATAATATTAGCCTGAACCTGGATTTTACCTTTAGCTTCCAGGTCTACCGCAGAAGCGGTACCAGCCATTCCGAGCACCAAAGTGGCGAGGATGGCGAGAGTTACCAAACGTTTCATAATTGTATTCCTTCTTTTGCTGAATGAATGAAGTTAATGCACAATTGCCTGACACCTACCTTCAGGAACAGTTCTATCGCTTCACAAAACTAATGGCAAGACTAAAATTACATTTTTTTGACTAAAGTTAAAATTTTTTTACCGTACAAAATTTTATACTATTTAAAGCTCTGCAAAAAATAGAAAATTTCTAGACATTTAATATAGAGCTGTTAGTCCTTTATTGACAAGGGTCTTGGCTGTGGATAGTTCTGAATAAGGGTTTTAAGAGGAAGTATAAAAAATTATACAGGGCTGGTGAATATGGAGTTTGAGTTTATAAGTGTCGATTATCCGACATCTCCCGGTGTGTATCTGATGAAAGATTCCACTAGTCTTATTATATATGTAGGGAAAGCTCGAAATTTACGTAAACGTCTTGCTTCCTACTTTCGTTCAGTTCAAAAACATACTCCCAAAACTAAAATTTTGGTTTCAAAGATAGCGTCCATTGATATTCTTGTTACTGCTACAGAAAAGGAGGCTCTCCTTTTGGAGGCAAGCCTGATCAAGAAGCATAGGCCACGTTACAATGTGGTTTTGCGGGATGATAAGCAATACGTTCTTTTTCAGCTTGATAAACGTTCCGAGTATCCCCGTTTACGTTTAACCAGAAAAGTCGTGCGTGACGGATCTGTTTATTTCGGTCCATATACTTCCAGTTTTTTCGCGCGGGAAACATGGAAAATTCTTGGCAAAGTGTTTCAACTTCGCAAATGTTCTGATTCTGCTTTTAAAAATAGAGTCAGGCCTTGTTTGTATTATGACATCGGGCAGTGTTTAGGGCCTTGTGTTAATTTTGTTCCGAGAGTTCAATACATGGAGCTGGTTAAAAAAGTTGAAATGCTTCTATCCGGTAAAGCAGGTGACCTGATTACAGATTTACGGCATGAAATGGAGAAGGCTTCTTTGGAACTTGCTTATGAACAGGCGGCCAAAGTTCGTGACCAGATTACGGCAATCAGTAAAACAATCGAAAAACAGGCAGTTGTCCTTAATGATAGAGCTGATATTGATGTAATCGCCCTTGCTGAATCTTCACGGGGAATAGGGCTGGGGTTGCTTTTTATTAGACAGGGACGTTTGCTGGATAAAAAAGATTTTTTTTGGCCCGGGTTGAGCCTCGAAGATGGCGATGAAATTTTACACAGTTTTATTTCGCAGTTCTATTCTTCCACAAAATTTATTCCACCCAAAATTTTAGTGCCGTTTGAATTTGATATGTATAGCGCCTCAGAAATTCTTACCGAACGTAGCAAGTCTGTGGTGCGTATTTCCACTCCTCAAACAAGTGAGGAAAAACGGTTACTTGATATTGCCCGGAAAAATGCATCTATAGGTGCAAAAGAAAAAAGTAATGAGGATATTCTGGATATTCTAGCAGCGAAATTAAATCTTCCTGCTCCGCCTCAGCGTATTGAATGCATTGATGCTTCTCATCTTGGCGGTGAAGGAATGCGTGTCGGAATGGTTGTTTACGAGCAGGGTAAACCTGAAAAGTCACAATACCGGGCCTACACATTTCCGGAGCTTGAGCATTCATCAGATGACTATGCCGCTCTTTATCATTGGGTTTTAAAACGGATTGAATCCGGTGCGCCATGGGCTGATCTTATTTTGATTGATGGTGGTAAAGGACAGCTTTCATCGGTTGAAAAAGCTTTTTCTGAGAATTGGCAGGACTCTGCGCCTATTCCGGCTCTGGCTTCAATAGCAAAAGGTCCAACCAGAAAGGCTGGAGAACTTGAAGATAGAATCTTTACACCCGGACGAAAAAATCATCTGCCCTTAAAAGGCGGTAGTCCGGCTTTATTGTATTTACAAAGATTGCGAGATGAAGCTCATAGGTTTGTAATTGGAAAACAGCGAAAATCCCGCAAGAAAAAAGCACTGCAAAGCGAAGTGCTGAGTTTGCCGGGGATCGGTCCCAAAACAGCGCGGTTGCTTTGGGACCAATATGGTTCTGTTCAAAAAATGAAAGGAGCAACAGCTGAGGAACTTTCAAAAGTTCCGGGAATCGGCAAGGTCCGTGCAAAGCAAATTTATAATTCTTTTAAGGATCTTGAATAAAAATTAAGTAAGTTGGCTTTGTTCATATTTAATAATTAAAAGGTTCCTAAGCCGCCGGAGGCATGTTTTATTAAGCTTTAATTTCTGTCTCTTCACCTAAAACAATTTCTATAACTTTGCATTCAGGCGCAGTTTTGGCTGTTTCTGCTACAAAATTTGATGTATTCTGCTCTAAAATTGAGAAAGTTCCCCAGTGCATAGGTATTGCGTAACGACATCCGAGTAATTTGCAGGCATATGCTGCATCTTTGGAATCCATTGTGAACCATCCACCGGTGGGGAGTACTGCAACATCAATGTCATTCATTTTTCCGAATAGTTCCATACTTGAGAATAGTCCGGTATCTCCAGCGAAATAAACGCAGAAATCATCATCGTATGTTAAAATGTATCCAGCCGGGGCACCTTCGGTTGATGAGTGCATGGCTTGAACCATTTTAATTTTTACGCCTGCAACTTCAACTGTTCCACCAATATTCATACCGATGATTTTATCTGCACTTACCCCTTGCGCGATCATGCTTTCTACAAAATCGAAGATGCAGACGAGGGTCGCACCTGTGGCGCAACAGATTTCAGCAGCCTGTCCGACATGATCCCCGTGATCATGGGTGACCAGAACAACATCAGCCGCTGTGATTGAATTCCATGAAACCGGAGCTTTCGGATTACCTTCGAAAAAAGGATCAATAATTATTGTTTTATCGCCGGATTTGATCTTGAAATTTGAATGTCCGTTCCATGTAAAAAAATGATTCATAATTATCTCCGTGAATTTTGATCCCAACGTTTATATAAATTGTGCGGAAGGTTAAGTTGTTCAAGAATTCTTCCAGCCATGTGAGCTGCAAGATCATTAATACTTTCAGGGCTGTGATAAAAACCGGGAGAAGCCGGCATTACGGTTCCTCCCGCTAAAGTGACAGTTTCCATATTTCTGATATGTATCAAATTTAACGGTGTTTCGCGTGTAACCATAATCAGTTTGCGGCGTTCTTTTAGGGAAACGTCAGCAGCTCTGTGAATTAAATTAGACCCCAGTCCTTGTGCCACTGCCGCTAAGGACGCCATTGAACAGGGGCATATGATCATGCCGTCATGCTTCCATGAACCGCTGGCAGGCGGGGCTGATATAAGGTTTTGCGGGTACACGAAATCAGCGTGATCAGTAAGGTTGTCGGGGTTAAAGTCTGTCTCAAGTTCCATCACTTTAAGTGAAGCATCAGATAGAATAAGATGTAGCTCGACATCTTCCATTTTTCCTAGCTCATGGGCTAGAATTACAGAATAAATTGTTCCGCTTGCTCCGGTAACAGCAAGGATAATTCTTTTTTTGTCCATAGTTAGGGGCCTAAATCCTTCCATATTGTGTCTTTTTTGATCTTGTTTTGTTGATATAATTGATTGTTGATTGAAAAGCAGTTTGAAACTCTTTTGTAATTAAATAAACTACAACAGGGTGCAGGCGTTGACAAGACTTGCCTGTGAAGGTTTATTTTATTTCAATAATTATTTTATATATTCCTAATTTCTTGAGTTTTGAACTGTCATATGAGAGTAGAAACAAATCTTAACCCGATACTTGAAGAAAGTACGTATACAATTTTTACCCGACGGAGATAATGCAATGGTAACTCTTGGAACAGCCGGAACAAGTTCTGCCCGTAAAATGATGCTTCTAGGCGGCGGAGAGCTTGGCAAAGAAGTAGTAATCGAAGCACAGCGTTTAGGTGTAGAGGTTATTGTCGTAGACAGATATGAGAATACTCCTGCTATGCAGGTTGCACATCGCAGCTATGTTATCTCTATGCTCGATGCCGCGGAATTGCGCAGAGTTGTTGAAACAGAGAAACCTGACTTCATCGTGCCGGAGATTGAAGCCATTGCAACAGAGACTCTTTTAGAACTTGAAAGTGAAGGGTTCACAGTTATCCCGACCGCCAGAGCAGCCAGACTGACTATGGACCGTGAAGGTATTCGTAGACTAGCCGCTGAAGAGGTCGGTTTGAAGACTTCTCCGTATAAATTTGCAGACACTAAAGAAGAATATCTCGCTGCTGTTAAAGAAATCGGCATTCCCTGCGTAATTAAGCCTGTTATGAGTTCATCAGGAAAAGGGCAGAGTACTGTTAAAACCGAAAACGATATTGATCATTCATGGGAATATTCTCAGTCGGGCGGCAGAACCGGTGAAGGGCGTATTATCGTAGAAAAGTTCGTTGAATTTGATTATGAAATTACTTTGCTGACCGTTCGTCATAAAGGCGGAACTTCTTACTGCGCTCCAATTGGACACAGGCAGGAAGACGGTGATTACCGTGAATCATGGCAGCCACAGCCTATGACTGAAACCGCCCTTAAGAAAGCTGAAGAATACGCTTTCAAAATTACTGACGCTCTTGGCGGCAGAGGCATTTTCGGAGTGGAGCTTTTTATTAAAGGTGAAGAAATTTATTTCAGCGAAGTTTCACCTCGTCCTCACGATACAGGCCTTGTAACGGTTATATCTCAGGATCTCAGTGAGTTTGCTTTACATGTGCGCGCAATACTTGGCCTGCCTGTTCCTGCGATTCGTCAGTACGGTCCAGCCGCTTCAAGTGTTATTCTTTCAAACGGTAAGTCAACTTCACCTTCTTTTGCGAATATTGATAAAGCTCTTGAAGAGCCTGACACAAAGGTTTTGATTTTCGGGAAAGGTGAATGCAACGGTGTTCGTCGTCTCGGCGTTGCCTTGGCTTTGGGAAAAGATGTGGAAGACGCCAAAGAACGCGCGATTAAAGCATCTTCAGCTGTTGAAGTTTCTTACTAAAAAGATAGATATATTGAACTGTTGAATTGAAAGTTGAGTGGATGTTTTTTTTAAATAGTCTCTTTACAAATGAACAAGATAGATGAGCAGCCTCTTGCGTATTATATAATATGTAAGAGGCTGCTCTTTTTGAATATTATTTTAGCTTTGTTGATATTGACAAGTCCGTTCTAAAAGAGGCATTTGTTTTCCCTTAGTTGCTTAAAAAGGTAAATTAATAATGAGTAATCACTTTTTATAAGTAGAAAATGATTACTTTCTACTTTTTCCTTAGGATCAGTTCTTTATCAATCTAATGTGTTTATGAAAATTTGAATAAAATTATTAGCTTTGAATTTATTAAGTAAATAGGCCGGCCGTTTGTTTACTTAATTTTTTTAGAAAGGATAAGTTGTTATGAAACATGAAGCTAACGGTTGGGCTTTAGCCCCTCTTGCCTTATTTCTAGTGATATTTCTCGGAACAGGTTTCTCCCTTACTATGAACGGAGCAAACATGGCGTTCTATCAGCTCTCCGCCACTGTTGCGATTCTTCCGGCCATTGCATGGGCTATTTGGATGGGAAAGGGTAAGATAAAGGAAAAGATAAATGTTTTCTTAAGTGGTTCTGGAGAATCCGGTATCATTACAATGTGTATGATTTATCTGCTGGCTGGTGGATTTGCCTCGGTGGCAAAGTCTATCGGCGGAGTTGAATCTACTGTTAACCTTGGTTTGTCGATTGTTCCGGCTTCAATGGTTCTTCCCGGTTTGTTTATTATTGCGGCATTCATTGCAACTGCTATGGGAACTTCAATGGGAACCATTGCAGCGATTGCTCCGATTGCTGTCGGGGTTGCAGGCAAAACCGACATTTCTTCAGCTTTGCTTATGGGAGCGGTTGTCGGTGGTGCAATGTTCGGAGACAATCTATCCATGATTTCTGATACGACTATTGCAGCCACCCGTACTCAGGGTTGTGAGATGGGCGATAAATTCAAAATGAATTTTCTGATTGCGATTCCTGCGGCGCTCGTTACGGTAATCATATTATATATAGTAGGTGAAGGCGGTCAGGTCTTGCATGAAGGAACATACAGTCTGCTTAAGGTTCTGCCATATTTAATTATTCTTGTGATGGCAGTTATCGGAGTTAATGTGTTTATTGTTCTTGGTTCAGGGATTGTATTTACGGGAATTGTCGGCTTACTCTCTATGGCTGATTTCAGTATTCTCAAGTTTTCACAGGATATTTATACCGGTTTTACCGGAATGCAAGAGATCTTAGTTCTTTCTCTGTTAATTGGCGGACTTGGTGAATTGATCAAGTATCATGGTGGAATTACTTATATTATCAATTTTATCGGCAAGTTGACTCGCGGCACCAAATCGACTCGAGCAGGTGAGTTTAGTATTGGTGCGTTGTCGGTTTTTTCTGATTTATGTACTGCAAATAATACTGTAGCCATCATTTTGACTGGCGGAATGGCTAAAGAAATTGCAAAGAGTCACAACGTTGATCCTCGTCGCAGTGCCAGTCTTTTGGATATTTTTTCCTGTGTTATTCAGGGTTTGATTCCTTACGGAGCGCAAATTCTGCTTGCAGGTTCTATCTCACAGCTGTCACCGCTCGAAATTATTGGAAACATGTATTATTGTTATATACTGGCATTTGTCGCGGTAATCAGCATTATCACCGGATTTCCACGGGCTAAGCGATAACCTTAATTTAAATGTGTTTATCACCCCCGTAGCTCTTTTGAGTTGCGGGGGGTTTCTTTTTTGAGCTGAACACTTTTTCAAAAAAACTTCCACAAACCGCTAAACTGATGATAACTAGAGAGTATCTATATTGCTCTAGCATTGTAATTAATTTTATTTAGAAAAGGAGCTTTATTCACAAACAAGGTTAAACTTGTTTAAGGAGGTTTATATGACAAAAGTTTGCTCTCGCCGTAGTTTTTTTCTTAAATTAATTTTCGCAATTTCTGTGCTCGTCGTTTTGCTGGGTTTTGTGTTGAAACCTGTTCCTGCTTTTTCGCGAACTTTGAAAGTGATGGTAGTTCCGGATAGAAGCCAATCTCAGATGCAACCTGCCATTTTTTATGCGTTTAAAACTTCTACGCATCGATCAATGGTTGAAAAAAAACTGGATATGAAGTTTACAATTTTCAATCCTTATTTAACGAAAGAGGTTACAGGCCGTCAAAAGGCGATTCTCATAAATTTGGAAGCCGGACGCGATTCTGTCGTTAAGGCGAAAAATAAACTCAAAAAAGGCGAAAAACTTTTTGATGTAATTATGGCTGGCATAAAAGCTGATCCAAAATCACCGCTAGCTAAAGCTCATGCTGAAATTTCTGATATGATGAAGGATTATTGTCTGTTGGTTGTAGAATCTACGGGACTAACTGTTTTACATCCTATTTTTTATAATCCTGAAGTGAAGAAGCTTGAAGTCGGGTATGCAGTAAGTGAAGATGTAAACGATACCCTTTATGGTTTATTCTTCATTGATGCGGCCTTGAATCAGAAAAAGCCGATTTATGGAACCTGTCATGGCGCTCAATTAGGATATTTGTACGCTGGCGGAGGATTGATCAGACTTTTCCCACCTGAAACAGATTGGAAAGTTAAACCCTTATATGCGCGTAACAATCCTTATGGCGGACCAACCGAAGTGTGGACCATTGATCAAATGTTGAACTCACGTAACCTTGAAGATCGCACTGAATATTCTATGATTAAATATCCTTTGCCTGAAATGTTTGGCAAAGGCGGAGCAGTTGGTAAAGCATATGTTAATAAGGACTTGAATCACACTCTGGGAATGACCGAGCCAGTGCCTGTAATTGATGATTTTTCGGTAATTTCTTTTCATCCGCTTAGTTTGAAGAAGGGGGAAGCCGATTCTTATGAAATTAAGGGCGCTGTTCCCGACTATCCGCAGGTGAAGGATGCTAATCGGGAAGTTTTTAATAAGGCTCTCAGGCGGGGAGTGATTGTTGATCTGTTTAAGTACAAGACGTTGCTGGGATTTCAGTATCATCCGCAATATACTTATGATTATTTACAAACTTCAGCTATTTTTGATTATTTAGTTAAGCAGGCCGCTGAGTATAAAAGTGAATAGTAAGTAATTAGTGTTTATCTTTTTATTTTGGGCCAGCCTCGTTTGAGGCTGGCCTTTTTTTGTGAATGTTGGGCATATTTTTTAATGTTGTTTGATAATACAAAATTATCTCTTTTTACGTCATTCTCTGGCAAATATTGTCGCATGTATATTTTATCCTATTGTTAGTTGAAGTGGTGAATTCACTCAAAATAATGATTTTGAGTGAATTTGTTTGTTAACCATAATGATAGGATTTTTTATGAACACTCAGAATGATTACATTTTATAAAGAAAGAGAAGAGCGGACTTAACTCCTGCATTAAAAATGTATGGTGAAAAGGATTCGCCAGAAATGCAACTCGATAACATGTGGGAAGTCGTCTCTCGTTCATCTGGAGCAAAGTTACAGGTTATGGAACCGGATTTTTCGGACTTTTCAGCTTCGGATCGTATGTATTCTTCCATGATGAAGCCGGAGGTGAAGACTCAATGGGATCAGAAGAACCGTGAGTGGACGCAACTAAAGGAAAGGTTTCAATTGATTAAGCGTCATGCTCATGCTCGGTTTATGTTTGAAAATCCTAATCTGAAATTGGCGCGGGACTTGGCCGAAACAGATTACGGAAAAGAACTGATTGCCGATTTTGGGCAGAGACGAAATCAGAATGTGCGGCAACAGCAGGATTCAGCTTCTCAGCAAATACAACTCCAAACCGGAACAGGGGCGGATCTTCATGATGAATTTGAACGTGACGGGGTAGATTATAATCCAGACGATAGTATTCAAGTTATTCCTTTTGTCGTACCCGGAGCAAAAGCTCCTTATGCTGTATTGGTAACCGCTCGTGATGATGACGGTAGAATTATTGAGAAGCAGCTTAATCTAGGGGATAGTTACCATAATGTTCAATATGAATATGACGCTGGTGGTAGGTTGAGTCGCGTTATTAGCGAAGGCAAGGTTCTCGAGCATTATCAATATGGTAAAAATGGTGAACGGGTTACATCCGAAACTGTTAATACAGGGTTTCGTCAATATAAGTACGATAAAGATTTAAGACTCATTCAAGCTTGTAATGTCACGTATGTATATAATCGTTATGGTAGTTTGTCTGAAAAGAAGGACAGAGGGCTGGTTACGAAGTATGAATATTTTCCAAAAGGCCAGATTTCTAAAGTTTTTTTGCCAGATGGACGCAAAATTGAGTATCACTGCGATTTACGTGGTGTTCGTGTCGCTAAGTCTATTAATGGTAAGATCGTAGAGAAATATTTTTGGAAGGATTTTACTACATTGGATTCTGTTATAGATGGTAGTGGAAAGAACCGACTCTTTTTTAGTCGTGATAAAAAAAATGGTCAGTTTGTTGTGACCATCAATAGCGTCGTCTACTACCTTGCCTCGGATCAGGTCGGCTCTGTTTATATGTTTGCAGACAAAGACGGAAATGAGCTAAAGAAGATCATATTTGATTCATTTGGTAATAAGTTTGTCGATACCCGTGAGTGTGTTGAGATTCCGCTAGGCTTCGCTGGTGGATTATTTGATAAAGATACAGGCCTTATTCATTTCGGATTTCGTGAGTATGATCCAGAGATTGGACGTTTCACAGCACAAGACCCTTTGGGGTTTGGTGGCGGGGATGTAGATGTTTATGGGTATTGTTTGGATGATCCGATTAATGCCGTGGACTCATCTGGGTTAATGGGATCATTTGGTGGTTTTTTTAGAGAAAGGCATGATCTCAAAACATATTATGTTTGGAAGGCTAATGAAGTTGCTTGTGATGCTTGCACAAAGAAAAACGGTGAAATTTCAGAAACTCCAACAATGGTACGTCCACATCCTAATTGTAAGTGTCGTCAAGTTAAATGCGAAGAATGGACTGAGTATTCTGATTGGGAATTTATAAAAGAAATAAAAACAATCAGTTATAAAGTTTATTCACAATTTAATTCTTTTACTGGAATTTATGGGACTGCAAATTGGCAGAAATATTATATTGCAGAAGAAAAAAGAGTCAAGATTAAGGTTCGACAACTTGATGGTAAAAAAGAGTTCATATCGGAAACAGCAGAATATGGAAAAAATCGTAAAAGCGAAGTTAAATCTACGTGGGCAAAAAGAGTCTTTACTGGGCGTGATATTGAGAACGGTGATATGGGGTATTCTACTAATCCGTGGACTGGCGAGACCTTATGGTTTCCTCTTAATTAGTTTTATATTGATTTCTTCTACAGTCCTTTCTGCATGCCAACATAAGAAAGAAATGGATACTACCCTTTTCTTAGGTCCACCATTAGGGGAAACAATCCTTTTAGAAGATGGCGAGGGGGCTGTTACGAGGCGAACTTGCACAGCGATATCAGAAGAAGGGGTTTATTCTATTGAAGAAAGAACACGTTTTTTGACTGGCAACGTAACGGAAGAGAATATAGCTAAAAATAAACTCTCTGAGAAAGTTGTACGTATTATAAGAGGGGAAGAAGATCTCGTTAATAACTATACGTTGCAAGCTAAAGATGGTAAAATTATTCTTCATAATACAACTTTTGATAAGACTGACATCATGCTTGATTTTACAAGTAGAAAATGGGTTATCTATGGTCGATCCACTCATGGTAAGATTAAAATGGAGTGCCGAATTGTAAGGGAAAAAGAAGATTTTATACGTGGTAAAAAACGTAAGCTTATATATGTAGAAATGTATAGTAAGCTTAATAATGAGCCTTTTGTGGATGCTTATACTATAGCTTCAGGTTTAGGCATTATTTATAGTGAATCAGTTTCATACGGTAAGACTTTTGTTTTATATTCTTTAAAGGATAAATGATTTGTGTTCGTGGGCTGGTTTTTTTCTTTAGTGTAGTGTTCTAATTTTTATCATAAGAAGATGTGGCCGGGTAATTTTAAATCCCGGTATCTTGCTTCAAATACAGAAAGCCCGTCTACACTAAGTGCAGACGGGCTTTCATGTGGAGTGCTACGGATCTTAACGATCTGTTGCAATTTTAGACTGTAACTCGGTTACTTGATTCCATCCGGATGACATGAGGAAGCTGTACATCCGGTCATTTCTGGATCATTTCCGAATTCTTTAATGTGACAGGATACGCATGAAGGGCGTTTTTCGTTGTTACGCTTTATATGCATTGCCTTAAAGTAAGACTTGTAACCTTTTGCCGGGACTGGTTCAAAATTGTTGTGGCAAGTTGCACAACTTGTTGGAACCTTGGATTTTCTAAGAGCATGGTGACAATCAACACATTCATAATTTTCATGACTTGAGTGATTGAACGCAACTCCGAGATCGTCTTTGCTGTTACCTTTGATGAAATTAATCATAATTTCATCTTCAGGAGCTTCAAAACCCGCTTTGTCGTCAGCGTTAGCCGCGATAGTTAAAACCGTCATGCCTATACAGAGCAGGCACACGATAAATAAGTTTTTCATTTTATTTCCTTTTTGTGTGTCTGTTTAGGCTTTATTCTTTTTGCCGAGAGCCGCTGTCAAAAATCCGCGGCGCGAGCTTTTTGTCGGAGCAGGGCCGTTAGCCATTAAAGTATTACGCTGATCTGCTGAAGCCAGAAGATTTTCGTGATAGCTATCCGGTGCTGATTCGCACAGGTAGATAACGCGGACATCTTCAGGATCAGCAAGGTAAGCTTTCGGCTTAGTTTTTTTGACTTCTGCCAGACGTTTATTTGCAAGATCGAGCATTTCTTCACGGTCACCAAAATTCATGGTGCCGGTAGGACAGCTCTGTACGCAGGCGGGAAGCATTCCCATCTGAACGCGGTCTATGCACATGTCACATTTATTCCAAATACCTGTTTCAGGGTCTTGGCGTGGAACATTGTAAGGACAGAGTTCCCAGCTTTCAACTTTTCCGACTTTGGTTTTGGCTTTGTCAGTCATGATAACTGCGCCGGTTTCCGGGTCCTGAACAACTCCGCCGGGAGCATACATGTTAACCGTGTATTTACAAGGCGGCTCAATGCAATGTCTGCACTGTTCTGGGAAGAAGAACCAGTTCAGTTTATTTTTGTCGTCTTCCACTTCATTAAAGCGCACGAGACGAAGGGTTTTAGAAGATAGATCCTGCGGGTTTTGGTGAGACCCCATATTGCGGGTCTTTTCAGCAGGGAGTTTTTTCCACTGCTTACATGCCACCTGGCAACCGCGGCAGGCGGTACAAAGGGTGAGGTCTACAAAAAAACTTTTACCATTCATTATTTGTCACCCTCCTTCCACTTGCGCAGATTAACCATAAAGGCTTTATATTCAGGAATACCAGTATTCGGATCACCAACATTCGGAGTAACAATATTAGCAGAGTCACCACCGTTGAGAGGTGCTACCCAGCCGTAATGCCAAGGCATTCCGACCATATGAACTTGTTGCCCCTGAATCAGGTAAGGGCTGATTCGTTTAGTAACGATTGCAATTGCCCAGAGTGAACCACGAACACTTTCTATGGTAACTTTTTCGCCATTTTCGATTCCGCGGAGTTCAGCCAGTTCGGGACTGATTTCTACAAACATCTGCGGTTCCGCTTCAACCAACCATGACTGCCAACGGGTCATTGAACCTGTCTGCCAATGTTCGGTCACACGATAAGTGGTTCCGACAAATGGGTAGCGTGGATCACAAACAGCTTTTTCTTCGCTCTTAACCTGTATAGCGGTCGGGCTGTGCAAGCGTTTTGAGAATGGGTGATCTGAGACCGGACATTCGAGCGGTTCATAATATTCAGGCAATGGTCCATCTGCGCGACCGGGACCGAATAGCTGACCGAAGCCGTTTTTACGCATAATGAATGGGTGTTTGGTTCCGGGCTTCCATCCGCCATCAGGAACATCACCGACCCATTTGCTTCCGTTCCATGCAATAACAGCTTTATCCGGATTCCAAGGGTTACCCTGATTATCTACAGAAGCGCGGTTATAGAGAATACGGCGGTTAACAGGCCAACACCATGTCCAGTTCGGGAACAATCCGATCTTTGCCTGCTCTTTGGTCTGAGTAGCATCATGACGTTCAGATTTGTTCACGTCATCGGATACTGAGTTACAATACAGCCAGTTACCGGAAGTAGTGGAACCGTCATCCTGCAAGTAAGCAAAGCTTGGAACCTGCTGACCTTTTTTAAAGGTTTTACCCTTTACGACAGTATCTCTTGTGAACCAGCCGTTAGCAAGTTTCGCTGTCTGCTGAGCGCTGAATTCGTAATGTCCTTTTTCGTTCTTTTCACACATATTATTAAAGCTGAGATGTGTGATCGGTTCAGGATATGCGCCGCCTTCAGTTTCATAAAGATGAGCAAGCTCTTCCCAGATTTCATGGAAGTAGTGACCGTCAGTCTTTACATCACCGAATGTGTCAGGGCCTTGATAGCGCCACTGCATCCAACGACCGGAGTTGGAAACTGATCCTTCTTTTTCGATTGCGGAAGCGCAAGGAATAAAGAAAGTTTCAGTTTTGACTTTTTTAGGATCCATGTCCGGACCTTTCCAGAAGTCACTTGTTTCACAACGGAAGAGGTTGACGTTGACCATCCAGTCTAGTTTGGTGAGAGCTTTACGAGTTTTGACTGAGTCAGGACTTGAGCAAGCTGGGTTCATACCCCATATAAGACCACCGGTGAATCCACCTTCGTACATTCTGTCGATTAGTGGAATCCATGAGTAAACACTGGCTTTGTGCGAATCAAGACGTGGAAGATAATTATAAGATTCCGCCGGAGTATCATCAGAATACATAGCCTTCAGAAGACTGGCGGAATATTTTGGATAATGCTGCCACCAGTTGGCACTTTCAGGGTCGGTGCTGACTGGAGTATATGTCTTATTGTACTGATCGAGAGTATCTTGACCTGCGAGCGGAGTTTTAAGATATCCGGGAAGGATATGGTAAAGCAGTGCATAGTCTGTTGAACCCTGAACGTTACACTCACCGCGAAGTGCGTTAACACCACCGCCGGCAATACCGATGTTACCGAGCATGAGCTGAATCATTGCCATGGAACGAATGTTCTGAACCCCAACTGAATGCTGAGTCCAACCCATTGCGTACATGATTGTTCCGGCTTTGCCTTTTACTCCGGTCGCTGTGTATGTCTTGTAAAGCAGTTCCAAATCTTCGGTGGAAACACCGGATATGGAGGATACT
The DNA here is from genome assembly GCF_016342405.1 of Maridesulfovibrio ferrireducens. NCBI lineage: Bacteria > Pseudomonadati > Thermodesulfobacteriota > Desulfovibrionia > Desulfovibrionales > Desulfovibrionaceae > Maridesulfovibrio > Maridesulfovibrio ferrireducens. The sequence continues at coordinate 77,373 of NZ_JAEINN010000007.1, forward strand.
TTTTCAGGAGTATAACGTGCGTAATGCTTTTTAAGAATCTGAAATACACATTGAGGATCTTTCAGGCTCTTATCTTGTTTTGGAATACCCTTGTCGTCCAGCTCAAAAGCCCATTTGGACTTGTCATATGAGTTAGTTTCAGGATCGAATCCACTGAATAAGCCGTCTTTGAATCCGTAATCTTTACCAACAATAAAAGAGGCGTTGGTATAGTTGATCATGTATTCTTGGAAGTACTTTTTATTCTTGATAATGTAATTGATCATGCCGCCGAGGACAGCAATATCAGTACCTGAGCGTAAAGCAATATATGCATCAGATCTAGCTGATGTACGTGTGAAGCGTGGGTCGACATGAATAATCTTGCCGCCGCGCTGCTGTGCTTTTACAGCCCACTTAAAGGAAATAGGATGGTTTTCGGCAGCGTTACTGCCCATTATCAAAATACAATCACTGTTTTGTAAATCATTCCAGTGATTTGTCATCGCACCGCGCCCGAACGACTCTACCAGAGCCGCAACTGTTGCGCTGTGTCAGATCCTTGCCTGATGTTCAACATAGACCAGACCTAAAGAACGCATGAAGCTGTGCATTGCATAACATTCTTCATTGTCCAGCGCAGCTGAACCAAGAGAAGCGATTCCCATGGTACGGTTGACAGTCTGACCTTTATCGTTCTTTTCCTGAAAAGATTTGTCGCGGGAATCTTTGATAAGACGGGCAATGCGTTTTTTACAGAAGTCCCAGTCTTTTTCTACGAATTCTTCGGCGAAAGGAGCGCGATACAGAAATTTTCCGGGACGGTCCGGGTTTTCTGTCATTTGAATTGAGCTTGCGCCCTTGGCACAGAGAGCGCCTTCATTGATAGGATGATCTGGGTTACCTTCAACGTTGACCGCACGTTTGGTCTCGAGGGAGGTGTTTACTAACAGACCACAACCGACTGAACAGAAAGCACAGACTGAAGTTGTTTGCTTGGTCCATTTCGGATCAAGAGCTTTGGCCCGATCAACTGCCGGAGCCGCAAATGCCTTACTGAGTCCGCCGAATGCGGGCGCTGCAGCAAGCCCGGCGGCTGCAACAGTAGTAAGTTTCACAAAATCTCTACGATTAATTCTCATCATCGCTCCTTAAAATTTTGTTTGAGTTATCTTCCGCGAATTTCTCGCCCAAGAGTCAAAAGCAAATCGTATCCGGATAAACCGGCAAAAACAGGGCTGTCTGCAATGTCCCCAAACACTGGAGGTAATGAAGAATATGAAGAGTAACATATACTCATTTCCTCGGCAGCAGCAGCGCAAGTTTCCAGAGAAATGCCAAGACCATTAAAGGGCAATTGAAACGCCATGACCTCAATTGATTTGTTAGAACCATTCAGAATTTTCATGAATTCATTCATCTCTGATCAGATCTATTAAGGTTAAGAGTTATTAAGTCTTCAATTGTCATTTAAAAACTGTACAGTTAGCAAAAAGTTAATAATTATAGCTCGTTCAAGAAAAATTAATGATATTCAAATACAAATAATGAATTCATCTAAACTCAAACTATACACATAGATAAGAATTTAAAAAAAAAACTTGCTTGTTGTGCGACTGACACAACTGCAAGTTTTGATTATTAAGAGTATAGCACAGGATGCTATTTTATAAGTAGCCAGTATTTAACGTTTTATCTCTTTAAATGTAGTGAAAAAGGTGTGAAGTGTATAAATTTGTAAATAAAATCAAAAGAGAGTAAAAATGTCTTTATTTTACGTAACATGCTCATATTGTTGTATAATATGCTGAAAAGAGAGGTTCTTTTCTTATTATTTCATTTTCGACATAATAAGATTAAATCATATATATGTAGTTTTATTTTCTACACAAATTAATGAAGAAGCTCCCGCAAATATAAATATTTACGGGAGCTTTGATGAAGATTTAAAACCGTCTGGTTATCGGCTAATCAAATTTCTTGCGCGCTGTTCCTTCTTTATAGAAGGGCAGTTCACCTTTCATAGCTTTCAGGTCAGCTCGTGCTCCTTTGACAAGAAATTCTGTGGACTCTGCAGCATCTGCTTGAACATAAGCAAGAGCAATTGAATATCTCAGCGTGGGTGAGAACGAGCCACTTGTGACAACTCCGATTTCTTTACCGTTGAGCAGAACTTTGTCTCCATGACGAGCTGAACGACGGCTTTTGATAGTTAAAGGAATTAATATCTCTTTAACATCTGTGAATGCATCGTCGGCTAATACAAAGGAATAACCGCCTTCGCGAGGATTGTGCTTTGTATCCAAATCCTGGCCGTATAGTGGATATCCAAGTTCAAGGCGTAAAGTATCACGAGCGCCGAGTCCTATAGGTTCAACTTTATCGTCAGCAATCAATTTTTCCCAAAGTGTAATAGCTTTGTCGGAAGGGAGATAGAATTCATATCCCAGTTCTCCGGTATAACCCGTACGGCTGATTATTAGTTTATAGCCGTCAAATTCAGTCTGCTCAAAATTAAAATATTTAAGATGTTTGAAATCTCTACCGAGTACTTTTTCCAGAACTTCAAGAGCGAGAGGACCTTGTAAATCTATTTTGGCAGTTTCGTAAGATACATTTTCGAAATTAATACCGTCTGGGAGATGACTGTCGATCCAGTTAAAGTCATTTTCTTCGCATGCTCCGTTAATAACGAGCATGTAAGAATCTTCGGCAAGGCAGTAGATAATCAAATCATCAAGCACACCGCCTTCATCGTTAGGCAAAAAACCATAGCGACATTTACCGGGGGCGAGTGTATCCAGATTTTGCGTAACCAATTTATTAAGTGCGTCTTTGGTTCCTTTTCCGGAGATTAAGAATTCACCCATATGACTGATATCAAAGATACCTGCTTTTTCGCGGGTATGTTTGTGCTCAATAATAATACCTTCATATTGAACAGGCATTTCAAAGCCGGCGAACGGAACCAGTTTAGCTCCATTTTCGCGATGCCATTCAGTAAGAGGGGTCGTGCGTAAAGATGACAAATTATCCTCCGATTCAAAACTGATAGTTTATTTATATAGGCTGAAAAAACAGTCTATGTGTTTTTATGTATGAAATTAAAACATTCCGCTTACAGCTGCACCATCTTCATATTTGGTACGGCTTTTACGAATTGATTTAAATTCATCTAAAAGCACAACAAGGCGTCCATAATATTTTTTTACTTTAAGTCCATATTCGGTAAGCTCTTCATCCTGGCGGCAAATATAATTGCGTCTAAGATAAGGATCATTTAATACCCTTTCGCCAATACTGAGCGTGGTCGCTACAAGTTTGTCGAAATAGTTAACTATTTCAAATTTAAGATCATTCATAATTCCGGTCATTTCTTGAAGCATTTCCAAGTAGGAAATTTTTTTGCCACGGAACATTCTATCTTTAAGATCTTCAAGTATTTTCAGTTTTCTAGCCTGCTGGATGTAACTATATTTGGACCAAACCTCTTGATACAGATCAGAAAGGTCATTGAACGGTTCATAGTTGTCTGGCGCAAGCAGGTAACTGTCCAATACTTTAACGACACCTGAATAAAACTCTTCTGAATAACCTACAATTCTGCGTTGGTGCTTAGAAAGCCATGCGAAAAGAAATTTTAAACGCCGTTCATGAGTTTCAGTATCCTGAATGAGTTCATTTCGCTTATAAACGATATTTCCCGCGTATTCACCACGTACAATATCGTTAAGCAGCAAAGTCATGCTACTGGCATCTTTGATTATATTAAAGCGTGTTGAACATTCACCCGTCAAAGGGTGGATAACTTCTTGTTTGTAAACAGACAGGGCACGATCTTCACGAACGTTTTCCATATTAAATTTGTGCTGACGGTATCTTACTTTTAAAATAACCACACGTTTTTTTACATCAACAAGAAATCCGCCTTTTTTTAGCTCGGCTAAAGTTTCTTTGTTGTCGCGGCTGACTTGTACCAGAGCTATTTTTTCAACTCGTGGATAATGTTTTGCTTTTGGATGCGAGAATAGAGATGTTATGGTTCTATCAGATTGTCCGAGAACCCTTACCATGAATTTTTCACTCATTCTAAAAAGACGGCGGGCGAAAAGAGCTGAGGAAGTTCTTCGCTCAGATACGATTGGAAAACCGTGTAATTCCATTAAAAATGTATAAACAAAAAGCCTGTTTAATTCGTAGAGACGGTTGTCGCCGGGTTTAAATTTACCGATTTTAATTCCGAATCTTTTAAGTTCAGTATCTAAATCTGAAGGCAGTGATCCGAACACACCTGAAAGATAAAATTTTCCGGACTCATCCTGTGCCATAACATGAGCGCGTTCAATTTCAAGAAGGTGCGGAAGGATTTTTCCGTAAGTTTCAATGTCGGAAATGTCAGCGGATCCGTATTCGCTTAGAAAATCTTTGTGGGATCTTTTAGGAAGTCTGCTTTCGAATGTTTCAATATTGCTTTTGAGAATCGAATTAAAAAGAGGGCACGATTTCGAGTCTTTCGAATTTTTGTTAAGAGCCGGGCTGTGCAATATGTCAAATTGGAAAATTTCTTGAAAAAAATTAATCGGGCGTTCAAGCGCAACCATACTGAAGCCTGGCAATTTTTTATATTCATATAAATCTACTTCAAAAGAAGGAAGTAATTCTCGTGCGTCAACAAGGGGATAGGATTCTAGTTGTTCGAAATAAGGGCGCAGAAGGCAGTTTTTTATGTGAACATGGTCAAGGTAAAGTCTAAGCCCATCAAGTGACTTAAGGTCATAGAGTTCACCTTCATTGCGGGCTGTCGCTTCGGGGTTTTCCCCCATATATTTGGAAAAAGCTTTCTGCCACATAAATAAACCCTGCAAAGATCGAAGGTTTGAAAACTTAATCCGTACCGATTTTAAATCGTATTTTTAATCATTAAAAAAGGAAACGAAATCTTTATAAATATACTTATGGCATTATGAATATATCGAACTGTAATGAATTACAATGAATTTTTTCTAGATTTTGTATAGAAATTAGATTTAGGAAAACCTATGCTTATTGACCGCCATGATTCTTTCAAATAAGAATAGATCGGATTTGATTTAAAAACAAAATAATGTATTAGAAAGTTATATAAAGGATTGAATACTGTGAGATCTGATAAATGTAATAATGTAGAGGAAGAGGCTTTTAAATGTCCGTGTACTTATACAGGATGCTCCAGGCACGGTATTTGTTGCGAATGTTTGCATTATCATCGCGGAAAGGATCAGTTGCCAGCGTGTTATTTTACAGCTGAACAAGAAAAAACTTATAATAGAAATATAGATTTTTTTATCGAATGCAGGGATAAATAGACAATGCCTAGAAATGAAATTTTGATAAATATTCTTAGCATTGTCTGCAATGTCTTTGAAGCACATACCGTTGTTTTATATTTGCCTGACGGACAGCATGGATATAGTCTTTCGAATTTTTTCAGTCTTGGAGACGATGTAAAACCTATCGGAAGTCCGCTACAGATAAAAAGTCTGTCTGGAATAGTTCTTAGTAAAAGTGAACCGCTATTTATAAATAATATGGATAGAAAAGGCGCGACTCCGCTTGGTTATTACGATTCAAAGGAAGACGGACGAATTAAAGCTTTCATGGGGACTCCGCTTGATAAAGCTCTCGGAGTTATCTGTTTGGACAGCAAGCGGACATATTCATTCAGTACTAAAGATTTAAAAATTCTTTCTCAATTCGGTAAAATGATTACATCGATACTTACTTGTATCAGTTCTGCAGATGCCGAAGGGAAAAAAAATGAATACTTTTTGACCTTGAAACTGCTTCATGACCTTCGTAAAAGACAGCCTAAATGGGATGCTTTTCTTGATAATCTTTTAGACATAACGGCTGCAGCAAGTGGTTATTCTTATGTTTTTCTGACTGTTATCGACCAAAGAGGAACCTCCTTTTATGTAGAAGGGGAGAATAAGGCTATACTCCAAAAAGGCGACTCTAAGTCTATTGCTTTTCCACTTGGAAGCGGTCTTGTCGGCTGGGTTTACAAAAATCAGGAATCTATTTTCATTGACGAAAACAGTCAGGGGCAGGCATGCTCAGGTGTGCTTGGGGCCAGTGCAGCTACTCAGGAATTTTTAAGTGTAATTTGTCTTCCGCTTGTTTTTCAGAAGAAAACAAGAGGGGTTTTAGTTCTTGCGAATAATGAACCTTTAAAGATATCTGAAGATCTGAAAGATTTTTTGTTTATGGTTTCTGAATATTTGACGCAATTTCTCGAGAATCTTTTTTTAAAGAGCAGACTTGCGGAAGCAAGGACAGCTTTGCAGAAGGTAACCCCTGCAAAGAGTAACCCGGTTCTGATAAATGATAATTAACCCCTTCACGTAAGAGGCTATAATATATGTTATGGGCTAGATTAATGAGCTTTCTGGGTAAAGATCTTGCCATGGACCTTGGTACCGCTAATACTTTGCTTTACACTCCTAAAGACGGAATTGTTCTAAATGAACCGTCCGTTGTTGCTCTTGATGCTCGTGATGAGTCAGTTATTGCCGTGGGCAAAGAAGCCAAAGAGTATCTTGGAAGAACTCCGGATAAAATTAAAGCTATTCGCCCGATGAAAGACGGGGTTATTGCTGATTTTGAAGTTACCAAAAAAATGATTTCTTTCTTTATTCAGAAAGTTATCAGTAAGCGTAATCTTGTTAAGCCAAAGATAATTATTTGTGTTCCTACCGGAATTACTCAAGTTGAAAAACGTGCAGTTATTGAATCGGGACAACAGGCCGGAGCTCGTGAAGTTCGTTTGATTGAAGAGCCTATGGCTGCTGCTATCGGAGCCGGGCTTAACATTCATGATCCGGAAGGTAATATGGTTGTTGATATCGGTGGCGGAACGACTGAAGTTGCCGTTATTACGCTGTCTTCCATCGCTCACAGCCAGTCCGTACGGGTTGCGGGTGACGAAATGAATTTAGCTATTATGCGTTATGTTCAAGATGAATTTAAATTGTTAATCGGTGAAAATACTGCGGAACGAGCTAAAATAACTATCGGTTCTGCTATTGAATTGCCGGAAATTTTGACAATGACAATTTCAGGTAGAAATTTAATAGACGGAAAGCCTAAAGCTATTGAAATTACTGATGCCCATATTAGGGAAGCAATCGCTGATCCGGTTGCCGCGATTGTCAGATCTGTTCGGGTTGCTCTTGAAAATACTCAGCCTGAACTTGTTAGCGATATTGCCACAAACGGACTGCTTTTGGCTGGAGGGGGCGCACTTTTAAAGGGACTTGATATCCTGATAAACCGTGAAACTTCTCTTAAGGTTATTATTGATAGCGATCCACTGACCACGGTTGTCAGAGGAACCGGTTTAAGCCTCCAAAGAGATAAAGGCTTTGAAAAAGTCTATATTAATTAAATTTTATACCCCAATTTTATTATATGAATTCTATCCTTAAAAAAGCATCCTGTGTTGTTCTTGAAGCTGGTAATATTATCAAAGAAGGGTGGAAAAAACCTAAAAACATAAAGCACAAAGGCCGTATTGATCTTGTTACTGAGACTGATTTGGCGGTAGAGCTTTTTCTTAAAGAAGAGCTTTCAAAAATACTTCCGGGATCTTCTTTTTTAGCAGAAGAAACCGCTGGAAATGCTGAGCTTGTTGACCGGACATGGATAATTGATCCGCTTGATGGAACAACTAATTTTGCTCATGGATTACCCATGGTTGCAACTTCTGTTGCTTTATGGATTGATAATTCTATAGCTCTCGGGATAATTAACCTGCCGATTTTGAATGAAATTTTTACGACAATTAAAGGTGGCGGGGCTTTTATGAATGGTGAGACTATTCATGTTTCAGATTGTGCGAGCATGGAAGATTCTCTCATAGCAACAGGTTTTCCGTACGCCATAGAAGACCATGTCGACTTCATTACTAAAGCTTTGAATAAAGTTCTTATGAATACTCAGGGAGTACGCAGGCCGGGAGCTGCCGCTTTGGATCTGGCATATCTGGCATGCGGTAGATATGATGGTTTTTATGAAAATGCGCTGAGACCGTGGGATACAGCAGCCGGATGGCTGCTTGTTGAAGAGGCTGGCGGAACAGTCTCAGATTATAATAACGGTGAGTTCAATCTTTTTTCACCCGGTATTCTTGCCACCAATTCCAAGCTTCATGATTCGCTTGGAAATATTTTGAGATCTTGTTTATAGCTCCGTGCTATTTCATCTTATATAACAATCCTATATCATTTAGATAAACCAGTGTTGGAGCGAGAAGTTCACGGCATTCTTTAAGTAACCAGTCCAGTTCACTTATAGAGTAGAAGTAGCCAGAATCCACCTCGTCTGAATTGGGAGCCGAGACTGTATTTATTTTATCTAAAACAAAGATTGTTATAAATTCGTATCCAGTTTCAGAAGAAGCTTTCAGCTCTGTAATGTCTCTTATATTAGTGTTCTGTATTCTAAGCTTAGAGTTTAAGACCCTGAAAGCTGCATCTTTAACCGATTCTTTTGCATAGACATGTCCACTGGCTGAAACATCCCATCGACCAGGGTATTGTTTCTTTTCGGTACTTCTTTTTTGTAAGTATAGTTTCCCGTTGCTATCATACAAAAGAACAATCACCGATCTATGTTTCAATGACTGTCTATGAACTTCAACTAGGTCCATATTCGCAAAAGGACGATTTAAAATGTCGACGACTTCGACATGGTTTATTTTATTTTTCACTTTTTTAGGATTACTATTTGTTTTATATATTGTGTGTTCTTCCAATTCACCCAAATTGCGTGTAAAAGAATCAAGTTCACGTTATTTATGAACTTCACCTTCTAGTCCTGTTTTACTGACAGATAGTTTACAATATGAAAAGCACAGAAGTCACTACTTGTGACCAAATGATAGTCGAACTGGGGCTGGAATCTCTTAGTGAGCTCAGAAAACTTGAATGCGTTTGTTTCGATTACCATTGGACTGAGGAGCAATTCCGACTGGGACTTGAACGAAGAGCCTTCTATGTTCTTGGATATTTATTTGAAGGTATTCTTGTCGGTTATCTGGCGTATTCAATGGTTCTTGATGAAATGGAAGTTTTAAATTTAGGAGTTCATCCTGATTTTAGAAAACGCGGGATCGGTAGAGAATTAATGCTGGCGTTGCTAGAACAATGTCGCAAAACAGATGTTGTTAAAGGTCTTCTTGATGTCAAAGAATCAAATATTCCTGCTATATCCCTTTATGAAAGTTTAGGTTTTAAGCAGGTTGGAGTTCGCAAAAAATATTATCCGGATACGAATGAAGATGCGCTTCTTTATGATCTGGAGTTGTAATTTTTGCTTAACTGTATAATATAACTTTACAAAATGCGGAGTGACTATGCGCTTCATTAACGAACTCGACATTGCCGGTAAAAAAGTTCTTCTGAGAGTGGATTTTAATGTTCCCCTTGATGGTGAAACAATTACCGATGACAATCGTATTAAAGCCGGAGTTCCGACTATTAAGTATGCTCTGGAAAAAGGAGCTGCGGTAATCATAATGGCTCACCTTGGTAAGCCTAAAGGTAAACGAGTTGCCAAATACAGCCTTAAACCTGTTGCTAAGCGTCTGTCGGAATATCTTGGAATAGATGTTCCCCTTGCTCCTGATTGTATTGGATCAGAAGTCGAAAAAATGGCTGCAGATCTTAAGCCCGGTCAGGTTTTGATGCTTGAGAATTTACGTTTCCATCCTGAGGAGCAGGGAAAGACTCCAGAAGAAAGAGGCGATTTCGGTGCAAAGCTGGCTGCTCTTGCGGATGTATATGTTAATGACGCTTTCGGGGTTGCTCATCGACCCAATTCTTCGGTTGTGGATGTTCCCTATCATTCTAAGAAATGTTGTGCCGGATTTCTTTTGAAGCTGGAATGGGAAAATCTTGGTGAAGCTCTCAAAGATCCTAAGAAGCCTTATATTGCTATTTCCGGTGGCGCAAAAGTTTCGACGAAGCTGGGTATTCTCAATAATCTGATTGGTAAAGTTGATCATTTTATTATCGGTGGTGCTATGGCTAACACATTCCTTCTTGCACAAGGTAAGAATGTAGGTAAATCTCTGGTCGAAGACGGGCTTGTTGATATAGCCCGTGATATTATGACCAAGGCTGCTGCTTCCGGTACAGATCTTCATCTTCCCGAAGATTTTGTGTGGGGCAGAAATATTGACGAAGCTTCCGGTGTTTGTGATGCTGACCACGTTCCTGATGACGGAATGCTTCTTGATATCGGCCCGGTTAGTATTCAAAAATTTTGTGATGTTATTTCAGAAGCCAAGACAATCGTCTGGAACGGTCCGATGGGACTTTTCGAGAAGCCTGCTTTTGCTGAAGGGTCAATGAAAGTCTGTAAGGCTATGGCTGAATCTGACGGCACTACCATCGTTGGAGGAGGGGATACCGATGCAGTTGTACACAAGGCTGGACTGCAAGACGACTTCACCTTCATATCCACAGGAGGCGGTTCTTTCCTTGAGTTTTTAGAAGGAAAAGAGCTTCCCGCCTTCAAAGCCTTGAAGGAGAATCTGGATAAATGAAAAAATTGATGGCCGCTAACTGGAAGATGTATAAAACCCGTGCAGAAGCGAAAGCTACCGCAGAGGATTTTATTTCACGAATTGACGGTAAATTGCCTAGTGACAGAGACGTTCTCATTGCAGCTCCGTTTACAGCTCTCGAAAGTGTCGGGTCTGTGCTTGCCGGAAGGGCTGACTGTCATCTATGTGCGGAAAATATGTATCCTGCCGAGGAAGGGGCCTTTACCGGAGAAATATCACCGGAAATGCTTAAAGATGTCGGATGCGGATTTTCTCTTGCAGGACATTCCGAGCGCAGGCATGTATTAGGAGAGTCGAGCGAATTTGTTGGTAAAAAAGTGGCGTTCGGTTTAAAATCCGGACTTTCGATGATTCTCTGCATCGGTGAAACCATCGAACAGAGAAAGGCTGGAAAAGTTCAGCAGGTAATTGATGAGCAACTTGAAGTCGGATTGTCTGAAATTCCTGCAAATTTTTCTCCTGATTCCATAGTAATTGCCTATGAACCTGTGTGGGCAATTGGAACTGGAGAAGTAGCCGGAATTGATGAAATCGTCGAAGCTCATGGATTTGTTAGAAAAAAGCTAAAAAATATTTTTCCTGAAAAAGCTAATGAAATCAGGATATTATATGGTGGAAGTGTTAAACCGGCCAACTGCGCGCAAATAATATCCCTTGACAATGTCGACGGTGTATTGGTAGGAGGCGCGAGCTTGGACGGCGAAAGTTTCAGCCAGATTGCTCTGGCATAAAAATACGCCTTAATCCGGGTTAAAAAAAAAGGAAAAAAACGCTTTGCAAACGCTAGTAATTACAGTACACATTATCGCCTGCATCTTCCTGATTATCTTTGTTCTTTTACAGAGCGGAAAGGAAGATATGGGGGTTATATTCGGTGGAGGAAGTGGCTCTGTTTTCGGTAGTACCGGAGCAGGCGGCGTTCTAGTTAAAATTACCTCTTTTCTCGCAGCGGTTTTTTTGATTACATCGCTTAGTTACAATTACCTTGCCGGTAACAAGGTTTCAGATGATTCCATAATGCTGCAAGGCGACGGAATTGTTACCCCAATGCCTGAAGTCGACAAGCCAGTGGTTACTTTTGAAAAACCAGAAGCTGCTAAGACTGAAGAAACAAAATAGTTAGTTAAAAGATCTTTGATAATATAGGTTCAGATTTTTCAGAGCCGAGGTGGTGGAATTGGTAGACACGCTAGCTTGAGGGGCTAGTGGAAGAAATTCCGTGGGGGTTCGAGTCCCCCCCTCGGCACCATCTGAAAAATATATATAGACTGAGAAGTCTAAATATTCTGAACGGTTATTTGCAAAAACATCTTGCAAATAAATTCAAAACTCGGTAGACCCTCATTTACCGAAACGGTTGCAGACATCATATCCCTCTAAGTCGGATCGTTCTTTGAATTATTCACCTCTTGCCGAGGTGGTGGAATTGGTAGACACGCTAGCTTGAGGGGCTAGTGGAAGAGATTCCGTGGGGGTTCGAGTCCCCCCCTCGGCACCATGAGTGCATAAAGCCGTAACTTGTAAAAGTTACGGCTTTTTTGTGTTTTGTTTAGGGAACTAATAATCTTCGATATTCTGGCTAATTATTAACAAAAACATCTTGTAGATAAATTAAAAATTAGGTAGTAACTTTCTTGTCGAAACGGTTGCAGACATCATATCCCTCTAAGTCGGATCGTTCTTTGAATTATTCACCTCTTGCCGAGGTGGTGGAATTGGTAGACACGCTAGCTTGAGGGGCTAGTGGAAGAGATTCCGTGGGGGTTCGAGTCCCCCCCTCGGCACCATGAGTGCATAAAGCCGTAACTTGTAAAAGTTACGGCTTTTTTGTGTTTGAATTTAAAGTGACTTTTGTTGAAACTTAATAGTTATACAATTTAAGGCTTGATGTAAGCAAATCCTGCATCTTGTAGTCGGCAAATTTCAATAACTCCCGTTGATACTATTTCGCAGATATCCAGCATGTTTTCTGGTTTATATTTAAGCTTGTTGAGAGAATTGTTACATATACAAAATCGAACGCCGTTCGAATGAAGTTTTTTTATTTTAGGATAATTTTCGCCGCAGAATTCTTTTCGGAAAAAACGGACAGATTCACCATTTGCAACCAGATGAATTTTTGAAGAAATAGCAGAAGGGTCTTTTAATAAATTTTCAATATTTACAAGAGCCATTTTTAAAATTTGATCATCATCCCAATCTATATGAAAAACAACTTTATAGCTCATTGGCAACCTCTCCTATAAAAACGTAGAGAATGTCCGAAAAATGAACAATTATTCATAGACATCAGTACTTGCTACTAATACAATTTTGATGGTTTTAAGTATATAATATTTATCTGAGGAGATAGAAATGAAAGATATCAAAAAGAGTGTAGATTATATTTTTCACGGACTTGAAGCGCTGGACATTCTGCTTTGCTCAAAGGAAGCTGAAAATCTGAATGTTCGTAATATTGTAGGGCTTTTGCATCCGCTTATTGAAGACGCTAAAAGACGTGCTCACACAGAAGTTTCCGCCATTAGTCAGAACAAAGAATAATGATTTTAATTTCTTAAGGATTTTGTGGTTATGGATTTGAGAAAGATTGTTTTGTCAGAATTGAATTCTTTGGTTGAGTTGTATAAGCACCTTCATGCTAATCCAGAACTTTCTGGACAGGAAAAAGAAACTTCATGTGTTTTGGCTGATCAGCTTGAAAATTGCGAAATTGATGTCACGCGTAATATCGGTGGATTTGGAATTGTCGGAACTCTTGAAAATGGAGACGGCCCGACGGTTATGATCCGCACTGATATGGATGCACTCCCTGTTACCGAAAATTCAGGGGCAGAATATGCCAGCATTGTTCAGGCTGTAGACGGCTCTGGCAATTCTGTAGGCGTTATGCATGCGTGCGGGCATGATCTTCATATGGCTGCCTTTGTCGGAACTGCAAAAACTTTATCAAAACTAAAAGATAGTTGGAGCGGCAGGATTCTGTTTGTCGGGCAGCCGGCAGAAGAACCAATGTCCGGAGCCAGAGCCATGATAGATGATGGCTTATTTCAAAAATTCGGACGGCCCGACTATTGTATCGGAACGCATGTTCGCCCGAAAGTTAAAGCAGGAACAATAGCTGTCAGGCCCGGTCCGGTGATGGCAGGAGTTTTTCAACTTAAAATTTTAGTTCGCGGGATAGGCGGGCATGGATCAGCTCCGCATGAAACGCGTGATCCTGTTGTGCTGGCAGCTCGAATCATTTCATCGATTCAAACAATAGTCAGCAGGGAGTTGAATCCTCTTACTCCGGCAGTTGTTACAATAGGTTCTATTCATGGTGGAACAAGGTCTAATATTATTCCTGAAAAAGTTGTTATGGAATTAACAGCCAGATTTTTTGATTCTGAAACACGTGATCATATTTTGCGGTCAATTAAGCGTATCTGCCGTAACGAAGCCTTAACAATGGATTTTCCTGAAAATATTTTCCCTGTTATTACGATGGAAAAGGATGATGAGCTTCCGGCAACAATTAATGATAATGATTTGTCGGCAATAGTAAAAGACGCTGTAGAAGAGCACTTGGGTAAAGATCATTTTGTTGAAGCTGATATGGTTATGGGTAGTGAAGATTTTGCGCTATACAGAACGTCAGCTTCGATCGAAATCCCTTGCTGTATGTTTTTTACCGGCGTGACTAGTTCCTCTGATATGGAATTATATGAAACACAATCAATTAATCCGCCGAATCTTCATAACAGTGGATTTCTTCCTCAATATGAAGAAAGCATTCTCGCTGCGGTTATAACAATGACTGCTACAGTATTAAATTATCAAACCAGCTCTAAACCGCGCTTATAAAAATAGGCTGTGAGGTTAACCTCACAGCCTATTTTTATAAACTTTCAATAAATGTTGTTAATCAACTCTATAATGACACCCGAGACTTTTTTTGTTTTTAATCGCAGCAGCTGTAACAGAAAGAGCTGCCTGACAGCCGTGAAATAAATCAACAATAGGTCTACTGATCGGCGTTCTTTTGTAAAATGATCTTAAATCTCTGTTGAGATTTTGCAGATCGTACATTGCACGACTGAGACGGGCAGTAGATCTTGTTATTCCTACATAGTTCCACATAATACTGCGAATCAACATCCAGTCTTGAGCAATCAAAGCCGGATCTTCATTTTCATTTGTACCGGAGTTTTCCCAATTAGGAATTGCGTTCATCAATTTCTTGCTAATTGCTGTTTTCTTAGAAATCTTTGACGCCATATCCTTACCGGAGGTATATCCCCAGAACATTCCTTCGAGCAGTGAGGTTGAAGCTAGTCTATTTCCGCCATGAACGCCTGTACAGGAGCATTCTCCAACACTATAAAGTCTGTCCAGAGTTGTTCTTCCTTTTTCATCCACAAGAATTCCTCCGCAGTAGTAATGGGCGGCAGGAACAACCGGAATAGGTGTCTTTGTGATATCGGTACCGGCTTCAGCGCAAGTTCCATAAATTGTGGGGAATCTTTCTTTTAAATCATGTTTCACAAAGTTTGCGGCATCAAGGTAGACGCATTCTTCTCCCGTTCTAAGCATCTCTTCCTGAATTGAACGAGTTACGATGTCACGCGGGGCAAGATCTGCTCTTGGGTCGTAGCGTGGCATAAACGCTTCACCGTAACAGTTTACTAATTTTGCTCCTTCACCGCGAACGGCTTCAGATATCAGGAATCGGCGGCTCGCTCTTGAGCGTGTACCCTGATAAAAAGCAGTAGGGTGAAATTGTACCATTTCTGAATTTATAATTCTGACTTTCGCACGTGAAGCCATAGCCACTCCGGACCCGATAGATCCGGTAGAATTCGTAGTATGCAAATAAATCTGACCGAGTCCACCTGTTGCTAATACAGTAAAATCAGCCAGTATAGTTTCAACAGCATCTATGGATTCATTATAGACATATGCTCCGAGACATTTATTGCTGAGGCAATATTTAAACTCGGTTCCTCTCGCGTGATGATGATTTGTCAAAAGGTCAACAGCTGTTCGCTGAGTACAGACGGTGATATTAGGATGATCTGCTACAGCTTTTGAAAGAACTTCCATGATGGAATGTCCGGTATGATCCGCACAGTAGAGTATGCGGGGCACGGTGTGTCCACCTTCACGAGTCAGGCTGTAGTCACCATTTTCATCGCAGGCAAAAGGAACAGGATATTTTTCCAGAAGCAGATGTTTCAGCGCTTCCGGACCCTCTTTCGTTAAGGTACGGATGGCCTTTATATTGTTATAATCCCATCCGGCTGTTCTGATATCTTTTTCAAGAATTTTAGGAGAATCTCCCGGACCGGTATAAACAATGCCACCTTGGGCCAGTCTGGTGTTACCTGTGAAAAGGTCGTCTCCCTGAGTTAACAGTGTTACCTCGACACCTTTTTCCGCTACGGTTAAAGCTGATATACAGCCGGATATTCCTGCTCCGATAATTAAAACATCAGTTTTCATTCGGTTGTCTTGCATGCAATTTATCTCAATTGACGGTTGCCATTAAGGTTTCCGGCTAAAGGTTAATTACTTTTGAATCAAGCACAGACCTTAAGCATCCTTTCAAGGGCAACTTTGGCGGGAATTCTTATATTGTCTGATACGTCTTCAAATTCGGCACTTTCAAGGTTCTGGAGAAGTTCGGCAAGTTTTTGTTCAGTTATCTTAGCCATGTTGCTACAAAAACTTACACTTAAAGGAAGGATGTTTTTATCAGGGAACTGTTTAGCCAGCCTATTTACTAAATTGGTTTCAGTACCAATAATAATAGTCGAACCGACTGGAGCTTCAGTGACATATTTAATAAGATAAGACGTCGAACCATCTCCGTCAGCCGCCGCAACTATTTCAGGCGGGCATTCAGGGTGTACGACAACCTTTGCTCCCGGATATTTTTTACGGAGATTTTCTATTTGAGAAATCTTGAATTTTTGATGGATAGCACAAAGTCCGGGCCAAATTAAAAGCTGTTTGTCCAGAGTTTCTTCAACATTAAGCTTTTCACCTTTCTTGCGGATATTAAGAATTAATCTTTTATTTTCTGGAATGCCGAGTTTGTCAGCTGTGTTGAGTGCGAGGTTTTTATCGGGAAGGAAAAGAACTCCGTCTCCTCTTTCGAGTGCCCATTTCAGCATTTTTTCGGCATTTGCAGAAGTGCAGACAGATCCGCCATGTTTACCGCAAACAGCTTTTACTGCGGCAGGGGTGTTGACGTAAGCCAATGGAATTATCTTTCTGCCGCTTTCTTCAAGAATTTTTGTCAAAACAGTATCAACCAACTCGGCAGGGGCCATGTTGGCCATGACGCATCCAGCTGAAGGGTCCGGTATATATACTTTTTGATTAGCTTTACGGACGATGGCCGCAGATTCAGCCATAAAATGCACACCGCAAAAAACAATGTATTCGGCTTTAAGCTTATCAATCTGACGAGCGAGTTCCAGTGAATCTCCTTTTAAATCAGTGTGTCTGATTATTTCATCAGCCTGATAATGGTGCCCAAGAATGGCCAGCTTACTTCCGTATTTTGCTTTTATGTCACTGATAATTTTGGAATACATTTTAATAAATCCTAGATTGAATATATTTGCATGCTCATGTCTGAACACTTTGCAGAATGTGTGATTCTTCCCACGGAAATATAGTCAGGGCCGGCTTCTGCAAGATGTGCAATTGT
Source organism: Maridesulfovibrio ferrireducens (assembly GCF_016342405.1). Lineage (NCBI taxonomy): Bacteria > Pseudomonadati > Thermodesulfobacteriota > Desulfovibrionia > Desulfovibrionales > Desulfovibrionaceae > Maridesulfovibrio > Maridesulfovibrio ferrireducens. The sequence goes on from NZ_JAEINN010000007.1 coordinate 94,661, forward strand.
TTCAAGAGTCACGTTTCCGCTGATTTCTGTTTCTATTGAATCAGGAACCGTTGCTATCGAAGCTTTTGCTTCTTCAAAAGTCATATTGTCGAGCATTATACGCTCAACTTTACAAGCTATCGCTTCATCAACTTCCTGCTGATTTCGGCATTCTACTTCTATGGGCGGGCAGGGTTCATATTTGCTACGAAGCTTTTCAACTGCGAGCGTAATAGATCCGGCTCTATCAATATGATTATCTTTTAACATCAGCATTTCAACAAGATTTAGACGATGATTTTGAGCTCCGCCTACAAGAACAGCATATTTTTCAGGGTAGCGAAGTCCTGGAATAGTTTTTCTTGTGTCCAGCAAAATTGTTTCACTATGATCAAGTGCTTTAACATACTTATTGGTAAGAGTCGCTATTCCGGATAGATGGGAGAGAAAATTAAGCATAACTCTTTCTGCTTTCAGGAGTATTGCGGCTGGACCTTGAATGGCAGCTATAAGTGTTCCGGCTGAAATTCTGTCGCCTTCATCAACATTTAAATGAACTTTGCAAACGTTATCTTTGTCTGCAAATTCAAGAATAAGGGGAATAAGTGGTAATCCGGCAACAATAGTTTCTTCTTTTGCAATGATCTGAGCATTTGCCAGATCTTCAGGTTCGAATAATCCCTGTGAAGTCAGGTCCGGCCCATCTTCACTCAAAGCTATTCTAATTGTTGCTAAAAGGAACATTTTTGATTCAGCCTGAAAGAATGTATCGAATTTATTGTCAGTCATATTGTACCTGTTAATATTTTGTAACATAAAGTTTAAGAACTATTAGCAATTTTTGGTATCCGTTTTTTCTAATGGGCACAAGGGCTGAGAAGGATTTCACAAAGTGTTATTAGAATTGTTACAGTCTAAGAAATTTTGACCTTTAGTTGTATTTAAGTTAGTTGGAGCGCAATGAAAAGGGCAAAAGGAATACCTGAACCACTCAGGCAATGGCAAGAAAGCGGAAAAGGACTTGTTGGTGAAGTTGACCAACGGGTTATTGATGCTATGCATCCTGCGGATGCTGCTGACCATATCGAAGAATTAGGGCTGGATGAACAGGTAAAGTTCATCAAACAGCTTCCAATTCGTGATGCCGCTGATTCTATTGCCGAGATGGAAAAATATGACCAGCGAGAACTGATCGAAAAGCTTAATTTAGGAATGGCTGCGCGTATTTTGGAGTTTATGTCTCCGGATGATGCGACTGATATTCTTGAAGGGCTTGATGATGATTTGCGCGAGAGTTTGTTGCGTCAAATAAAAGCTGAAGACAGAGAAGAAATTTCGACTCTGCTCACCTTTGATCCTGAAACGGCCGGTGGTGTTATGAACACCGAGGTTGCAATTCTTCTTGAAGATCTGACTGTTGATCAGGCAATTGCATCCATCAGGGCAGAGGTTGAAGATAAAAGCATTCCTTATTACGCGTATCTTGTTGACCGCAGAAACCATTTGACCGGTGCGGTTTCCTTGCGCGACCTTCTTATTTCCCGTCCCGGAAAAAAATTAAAAGAATTAATTCATAATCAGCATTTGATTTCCGTTACTTATGAAGTGGACAAAGAAGAAGTTGCCAGACTTATAGGCCATTATAATTTTCTTGCGATGCCTGTCACAGATTTTGAGCATAGACTGCTGGGAGTTGTTACCGTTGATGATGTTATTGACATTATTAATGAAGAAGCCAGTGAAGATATGCAGTCAATGGTTGGTGCGGGTACTGACGAAACAACGGATTCTCCGTGGACTTATTCTGTTAAAAAGAGACTTCCTTGGCTTGTTATAAATGTTGCTAATTCAGCTATTTCAGCTTGGGTAGTTCATTTATTTGAGGCTAATATCGCCAAGATGGCTATTTTAGCGGTTCTGATGCCGATTGTTGCAAATCAGGCAGGTAATACCGGGCAGCAGGCTCTTGCTGTTATGATCAGACAATTTGCAACGGAAAAATTTGATCGCAAAAAATCTTGGAACGCAGTTTTTCGTGAACTCAAGATCGGACTTGCTAATGGTGTCTGTATAGCTTTTCTCGTTCTTATGGCTGTTTATATGCTGACTGACAATTCAGCTCTTGCAATGGTAATGTCCGGGGCTTTGTTTATTGATATGCTTATGGGGGCTGTGGTCGGCGGAGCTATTCCGATTATTCTAAAAGAATTTGGTCGTGATCCGGCGCAGGCTTCTTCAATATTCTTAACAACGATTACAGACAGTTTAGGATTTCTTTCCTTGCTTGGTCTGGCCGGGATATTTTTATTGTAAAAACAGCATGAATTTTTTTGTTTTTATGTTGCTAAATGAAAAGCCCTTCTACCTGATGGTAGAAGGGCTTTATAATTCAATCTGGTATAAACCGGATTATACAAGCTGAGCCATGAGAGTTTCTTTAATAGAATCAATAGAACCTTCGCCGTTGAGTTCAATGTATTTGAAGCCGGCTTTAGGAGCGAGATCTTTATAGAAGTATGCTGCTGCAATGGTACCAGTCTTGTCATCGTAGTAAATGTCATGACGTTTGCTGATTGCTTCTTCGTCCTGATCATCAGCGCGCTCGGTAAGAGCTCCGCCACATACGCGACATTTGTCTCCATCAGGCTTGATAGCGTCGATGAATTTGTTGTTAGGGTGGTTAGGATCATTTTCGCAAAGGCGACGACCCATGATGCGGTTTTTAGCAGTTTCACGAGGAAGAAGGATTTCGATAACGTAATCAAGTTTTACGCCGTCTTTTTCAAGAGCTTCCCAAAGTTTCTGAGCCTGAACGATAGAACGGGGGAAGCCGTCAAGCAACCAGCCGTTTTCATCGGAAGACTGAAGAACGTCGAGTACCATAGGAATGGTGATGTCGTCAGGTACGAGTTCGCCTTTTTCAATGAATGCCTTAGCTTTCATTCCAAGTTCAGTTCCGCCACCGATATGTTTACGGAAGATAGCACCTGATTCGATATGATCAAGATCAAATTTTTTCTTAGCAAGAGCGCCCTGAGTTCCTTTACCACTACCGTTAGGTCCGAAAATAAGAATATTCATTGTAGTCCTCCTAATGAATTAGTAACAAATTTCACAAGGTTTAAACCCTGCCGCTTTCGCTGTCAATATCTCTGGGAAATTTTGAACACTATACCTTTTCTTGTAATTGTCGCTGTTTTTCCAGCTGGAAATTGGAATACTGATCCTGTTTTCCGGGCAGAGTAGGCATTATCAAGGAGAGTTATTGAATCGGCAAGGGCATGCCCTTTACCAAGTTTTTCTATGATTTTTTTAAAAAGGCGACATCTTAAGGCTGGATGGCTTTTATTTAACAGTGAGCAAGGTGCTAGCCATTCTCCGCCATCAAGTTGTTCCAGCTTTTTTAAACTTTTTGTTATTTCACTATTCCAGTAATCCTGATCCTGATCGGCCTGACTTTTTAGTCTGGCAATGCTGGTACCGAAACTTGGATTTTCATTGTGCAGCAATGGAATTATGTGATTACGAATTCGGTTTCTGGTCCATTTATCCGAAAAATTGCTTTTGTCTTCCCGCCATGGGCAATCGATGCTTTTTAGAAACTCTTCAAGTTGCAGTTTATTCGTCGTAAGCAGAGGTCTAAGAAGCTTTCTGTTAGGATCATAGGCATCCATCCCGCCAAGAGCAGGCCAGCCCGCTCCGCGGATAAGGCGCATTACTACGTCTTCACAGAGATCTCCAAGATGATGAGCCAGAACTAAAAATGAAGTGTCAAATTTCTTCATGCATTCGTTGAAGAAATTATACCGTAAAATCCTACCTGCTTCTTCAAGACCGATTGATTTGGTAACAGCATAATCGTTAACCTTTTCAGATTTACATGCACATTGAACACCTAAATCCGAGCATAATTTTTCAACAAAATCAAGATCTTGACAGGATTCTTCTCTAAGGTTGTGATCCATATGAGCGCAGAAAACCCTGCCACCCGATTTACGGGCCAGCAGGGTTGATATAATCAGAAGGGCGGTAGAGTCTATTCCACCTGAAACCGCTATGAGCAATTTTTGCGAAGCAAAGTTTGTGCCTGATTTAAGATTACCGAATTTTTCGATATCAAGGCATAACCGTGCATACTCTGAGTCCAGTTCTTGTATTGATAAAGGTAATTTCACTAGTAATGTTTCCGAAGACTTAGGAAGCTATTACTACAGAGAAATTTCAAGATCGTTAATGAAATTATCAAGATAATCGAGCATGTGGTTACGCTGGTCAGTCGTCGCGTAACAGACACAGGAACAACGCAGTTTGTTGCGTGCGCGAACCAGAAGTTCAAGTTTAAGACCATCTTCAAGTACTTCTAACGCCATGAAGTACGGACCGCATTCGTTGATGTGTTCTTTTTGTTCGGTCTGTAATAGATCCTCAGGAACTGGAATGTAATAAATTCCTTCTAATCCACCGGTAAATTCAAGGTCAGTAAGAGCCTTGGAAATCTTTTTTAAGTCTTCTTCGTATATATCTTCAAGCAGGTAATTTCTCATTTTTGATATCCTTAAACTTTAATCTTTTTGTTTCTTGCGCCTACAGTGTGCATCCGGTGGAATAGTATCATTATCAAGGTTGAACATGCGTCTGGCTAAATCAACAAACTTTTCTGCGGCGCCTTCTTCTTCTGTTCTGCGTTTGAGAAAAGAAACGGGTTCATGAAGCAGCTTTTTACCGATAGACAGAGCCATTGTTTCAATGGCTTCTTGTGTTTCAATATCAATTTTACCAAGTCTTTTTAAAGTCTTGGCTAACTCTTTTCTGGCAACACCTTCACTGCGGTCAAAAAGGTCAACAATGGTTGGTTGCAAATCAAGTGAGTTTATCCAGTTACCGAACGAAAGTGTTTCTGATTCGACAATGGAGTTTGCTTTTACAGCTTCATCTTCACGTTGCGCCATGTTTTCTTCAACCACGTCTTTAAGATCATCGATATCGTAAAGATATACGTTATCAAGACCATTGACATCGGGGTCGATGTCACGCGGAACGGCAATATCAATAAAGAACATAGGACGGAATTTGCGCTGTTTAATAACCTTTTTCATGTCCTTGGCTTTAATGACAGCATGCGGCGCTCCTGTGGAGCTTATAATGATGTCAGTGTCGCTTAGGCAATCGTAAAGGGCTTCAAAAGGTATGGCTTTGCCGTTCATAGTTTTTGCCAGTTCTTCAGCTCTGGAAAAAGTTCTGTTGGCGATACGAATCGTTTCAACACCGCTGTTTAGTAAATGTGTTGCAGCCAGTTCAGCCATTTCACCAGCCCCGATGAGCAGGGCTTTTTGCCCTTTAAGTTCACCGAAAATTTTCTTGGCAAGTTCAACCGCAGCATAACTTATTGATACTGCGTTTGAAGCAATCGAAGTTTCTGAGCGTACTCTTTTAGCAACAAAAAAAGACTTATGCAGCATCCTGTTAATAATGACTCTGGCGGCTCCGGCTTCAACAGCTTTTCGATATGAATCTTTAAGCTGACCGAGAATTTGAGGTTCGCCGACGATCATTGAATCAAGGCTGCTGGCTACTCTGAACAAGTGGTTAACTGCTTTAAGATTTTTATGACAATAAGTATTGGGTTCGAGATCTACTTTTGAACCGCCACATTTGTCAGCCCAGTATGAGAGGATTTCATTTTCAGTGAATTCTTCTGAACATACGACAATAATTTCAACTCTATTACAGGTGGAAAGCGCCATGACTTCGCGAATTCCCATATCAAGGAGTCCTTTTTCGAACTCTTCAATATTGGTCAGGGCGTAACGTTCACGGACATCTACTCCTGCAGATTTGTGGTTGAGGCCTATAAGGTAAATATTTTGGTCCATAAATCAGACTTTAAAGCTGTGGTGAGTAGGGATAAAGAAATTAATTCCCCATAAGGATATCATGGTGATGACAAATACAATGATCACCAGAATTGCCGGTTTTCTGCCTCTCCAGCCAACAACGGTGCGTTGATGAAAAAGAAATGCAAATAAAAACCAGACCAATAACGTTACAATTTCCTTCGGATCCCACGAGAACATTTTGGTAAAGGTTCCTCGTGCCCATAGAAAACCGGCTGCAAGTCCCAGCGTATAAAGAGGGAAGCCGATCATTATGGCCCAATGATTCACTCTGTCGAAGGTGTTTAAAGAAGGCATTTCTTTACCTAGAGAGGTAAGATTTGCTTTCGTTTTGATTTTGTTGTTCAGGTATATGAAAGCAACTCCGGCTCCTGCGGCCATTGCCATCAGAGCTATGCTCACAAAAATAGTTCCGATATGAAGGCCTATAAAAAGACCTGCCAGATGGGCGGGGAGTGTTACTTTCAGACTTTGCGCGGCAAGAGATGCAATGAACAGCAAAAGAGCCAGAGGTGAAGCTGTCAATGCAAAGAAAGTATTTCTTACTTTCCACCAAAGAGCGAAATAAACAAGAATGAAGCTCCATCCCAGCAGACTGAAATAAAAGAAACCGCCTGTGAGTACTGTTGATTTATACAGCGTTACAGCAAGCAATAGATCGAGAGAATGCAAAGCAAATCCGCCGATAGCGCAGAGATTACCTAGCTTACCCATTACCTGATTGTTTTTCAGGGTTCCTGCGATAAAAAAGGTCATGCCCATCAAATAAAGGGCTATGATCACGTATTGAAAAAACTCAAACAAAGTCATCAGTTAACTCCGGGATGTGGGGAACAAGTTCTTCCGGCAGGATTTCAGCCAATAATTCATGAACCCGGCTTATGTTTCCTGCTTCCAGTTCATCTAAAATCGGAGACGCAACAAGATGCCTGAACAAAGCGGTGTTTTCGCTTGTTTCCTTGCCAAGGTCAAGGACCAGAGGCCGCAATCTACCCATTAAAGTAAGAAATTTTGCGTAATGATCACCAAAAATGTTTTGTAGATCACGACGAATTTTTTTTGTAAATGCCGGACTGTTACCGCCTGTAGAGACAGTAAGTGTAAGATCTCCCTGTCTTATTACCGACGGAACAATGAAGTTGCTGCCCTCAGGATAATCAGCAATATTGCAGAGGATATTTTTTTGCTGACAAAGATCAGCAATGTGTCTGTTTACAACCGGATTGCTGGTGCAGGCAAAGACTACAAATTTTCCATCTAAATCAGAAGGGGTAAATGCACGTTTTTTAAAAAACACACGGGTATTATCTCCGATGCTCCGTATTTCCGGAGAAGGATCACAGGTATCAATCACCCATATTTCAGCTGGATGGCAATATAATAGGGATTTCAGCTTGCGAAGGCCGACTTCTCCGGCTCCGACAAGCAGACATTTCTGATTTTCCACTTTGAGAGAAATAGGATAGTACGTCATAGAGTTTGGGTATAGCAAAAGGGTACCCTCATTGTAAAATGACAAAGCACAGATAAACAGATATATTTTTGCCAGAAGAATTCTGCAACAAATGGAATTTATTATGAAACGAGTTCTTATTGTGCAACTTACAAGGTTTGGAGACCTTGTTCAGACCAAAAGACTTATTCTTACTCTTGCAAAGCGAGGCTTTGAAGTTCACCTATGCGTAGACCGCTCGCTCAAAGATTTAGCAAATATTATATATCCTGATTGTGTTGTCCATGCGTTGATTGCACATGGAACAGGAATTTCTGACAATGGTATGACTTCAGTTTTACCTTTTAATTTTAAGCTTTTCCAGACACTTAAAAGCATTAATTTTGATCAGATCTATAATTTAAATTTTTCACCGATGAACTATATGTTGTCTTCACTTTTTGATCCTCGAAAAGTCGTGGGGCATAAGCGGGTTAACGGGCAGGATATAAAAGACCCGTGGCTTGATATGGCTTTCCGGTTTTCAACAGAAAGACGTAATAATATCAATATCGTAGATTATTGGACAGCATTAAGTCCAGATATGATTCCGTCTTCACAAGTTAATCCGGTTGCTGCTTCGAAGGGAGGGGGAATCGGGGTAGTCATGGCTGGTAGGGAATCACGGCGCTCACTTCCGTTTGATGTATTTGCTCCGTTAATTCTGTCGGCAAGATCAGTAAACAAAAATAAAAATATATTTTTATTAGGTAGCAGTTCTGAAAAAAAAGCCGGAGAGAAACTGCTTAGTAAATTTCCTTCATCCATCGCTAAGGATACCGTTAATCTTGCTGGAAAAACAGATTGGAAAGAATTGATCGAAACTGTTTCAAAGCTTGATCTGCTGATGACGCCGGATACAGGAACCATGCATTTGGCAGCTCATCTGGGAACTCCTGTACTTGGATTCTTTCTTTCTTCTGCATGGTGCTGTGAGACCGGGCCTTACGGAAAAGGGCATACAATAATTCAAGCCGACTTTGATTGTTCTCCGTGTGTTGAATCTCAGCCATGCTATAATAATTTGAAGTGTCTTGAACCTTTTAAAGAGTCAAACATGGCCAGATTTATCGCGACACGTAAGGCTGAGCATTTGCCACAGGGATTATCTGTTTTTGAATCTAAATGCGATTTTTTAGGAACTGAATACGTTTTAAAAGCAGGGCACGACACGTCTAAAGAACGTCGAGAGAGAATAAGGCGTTTTATCGGTTGTTATCTCGGCCTACTTGATCTCGGTGAATATGGACCTTTTCCTGAACTTGCGGAAAAGTTTTATAAAGAAAAAGACTGGATAACAAGATCGAGGTTATTAAGTTGAAAGAAAAAAATATGAATTCAAATAAAATTCTTCGAATACTTGTTGTGTTGCCGCTTTACGGTGGATCTTTGCCTGTCGGGAGGTTCTGTGTTGCAGCTCTCAAAGAGATGGGACATCTGGTCGAAACTTTTGAAGCACCTGAATTTTATGACGCATACAATGCGCTCGACAATCTCAAGGTTACGTCTGACAGACATCAATATTTGCAGAATAGTTTTCTACAGGTGTTATCTCAGGCAGTATTAGCCAAAACTGAAACATTTGAACCGGACATGGTCCTGTCAATGGCTCAGGCTCCGCTTACTCATCAGGCATTAAAACGGCTTCGTCGCGATAAAGTTGTAACCGCCATGTGGTTTGTTGAAGATTTTCGACTGTTTACCTATTGGCAGAGTTTTGCACCTTTTTATGATGTTTTTGCTGTTATTCAGAAAGAACATTTTTTTGACAAGCTTAAAGAAATAGGCGTCGAAAATACCCTCTATCTTCCTTTGGCTGCGCATCCTGAATTTCATAAGCCGCTTGATGTTAATTCAATAGATACTCGTAAATATGGCGCAGATGTGTCTTTTATGGGAGCAGGGTATCCTAATAGACGCATGGCTTTCCGGAAACTTATCCATCACGGGCTCAAAATTTGGGGTTCTGAATGGGACGGAGATCATGTTCTTGATAAGTATATTCAGCTTGATGGACGCAGGGTTTCTTCTGAAGAATGTGTAAAAATTTTTAATGCAACAAAGATTAATTTAAACCTCCATTCATCAATTAATGCCGATGAATTTGTCAGTGGAGGAGATTTTATTAATCCACGTACATTTGAGCTTGCAGCTTGCGGTGCTTTTCAATTGGTGGATCGTAGAAAACTTATGTCCGAAGCGTTTTCCGATGGTGAACTGGCTTATTTTGACAGTCTTGAAGATCTTGATAATAAAATCGGTTATTTTCTGCACCATCCTGAAGAAAGAGAATCATATGCTGAAAGAGGGCGAAAAAGAGTTCTTGCAGATCATACGTATGTTATCAGAATGCAGACGTTAATTGATTTTACAAGTAAAGTTGTTTCAGGATGGCCTAAAGAGAGATCTTCTGATAATATTTTCGGACAGGATTTTCCTGAAGATCTAAAAAATAATGTCTTAAAATTAATTGAAAAGTTAGGATTGCCTATAGATGTGAGTTTTGAAGATCTTGTCAGTGCCGTGCGAATGCAGCAAGGTGAGTTAAGCCCTCTTGATACGGCTATTTTGTTTTTAGATGAATGGAAAAAAATATACAAAAGATAATTAATATATTACTTTTTTAAAATAGCACGTTTCTTACCGTAATTAATGGCTTAAAAGAATGTAAAAACGATTACATTAAAATTTTAGAGAGAATAATTTATGGCAGGACTTTTTTCAAATAGCGGCTTCAGCGGAGGTATAAAAATTACCACCCTAGAGTTTACTCAACTCAGAGATATCATATATGAATTGTTTGGTATTTTTCTAAATGATAATAGAAAATATCTTATGGAGAACAGATTTTCTGCGCGTATTACAGAATTAAAGCTAAAGAGTTTTAAAGAATACATTGATTATTTAAAATACGATAGAAATAAAAATTTAGAATTAAATAAACTTGCTGATCTTATTACAACAAATGAAACAAGTTTTTTTAGAGATAATCCTCAGCTTACGGCATTTACTAATGAATCTCTAATGGAAGTTCTTGAGGCTAAACGTAAAACGGGACGTAGAGAGCTTAGAATTTGGTCAGCAGGGTGCTCATCAGGCGAAGAGCCATATACCTTATCTATAATTATTCACGAAATATTAAAAACAGAACTTCCCAAGTGGCGTATACAAATTACAGCCAGTGATATTTCATCAAGTGTTATCGCACAGGCTAAAAAGGGTGAGTATACAAAGTATGCCTTAAAAACGACGAATGCTGCTATTGCCAAAAAATATTTCACAGAAAAGGACGCCGGATTTTTTCAAGTCAAACCTGAAATTAAACGTTTGGTACGGTTTGATAAAATCAATTTAAATGACCCAGTTGCTCTAAAAAAAGTGCCTAAATCTGATATTATTTTTTGTAGAAACGTGATAATTTATTTCGATAAAGAGATGAAAAAAAGAGTGCTTAGGGCTTTTTATGATAATTTAGTAGATGATGGACATTTATATGTCGGACATTCTGAATCTTTACATACGATAACAAATACCTTCAAAGCCAAACATCACACGGGTGCAATTTCTTACAGAAAGGTATAAATCTGGCTTTAACTTAATTTATGAGGTGTTGAGATGCGTAGTGTAGGCATTGATGATCTTGAACCAGGTATGATTTTGGCTAATGATTTGCTTCATTCCGGAAGAATGTTGCTTCCAGCCGGATCAGTTGTAACAAGCAGTAATATTACTTTTTTTCAACGGCAAGGCATTGAAAATATTTCAGTTTTAAGTTCACCTCCAGTTGAACCGGATGAAGAAACTCTTAATAAAACTTTTCGATATGTTCGTGACTATTTTATGTTTGTAAATCACGATCAGCCGGCCATGATAAAGATGTTTGATATTTCCGTATATAGAACCGCCACTAAATTGATGGAAGGCTGGACTCTTCCTTCCCCTGAGGAGCAGACAGTTACTGAACTTGATGATATGAGAGATCTTTTCTTTCGTGACGAAGGTAAAGTCGAAGATGTTGTTGATGCTGAAATTAAAATTGCTTCTTTTCCAGATATTTTTTTCAAGGTAAAAAAGGTTGTTGATGATCCAACCGCCTCCGCTCAGGAAATTGCTGCGGTTGTCGGACTTGATGTAGCTATTTCCACTCAGTTGTTAAAGCTCGTCAACAGTCCTCTTTATGGATTTCCTTCCGAAATTAATTCACTCGTCCGCGCTGTTGCGCTTGTAGGCAGCAGAGAACTTTGTACTCTTGCCCTCGGGCTTTCAACTATAAGCTATTTTAAAGATATTCCGCCCGAACTTATAGATATGCGTTCCTTCTGGATGCACTCTTTATCATGTGGTATATTTTCTAAAATACTTGCTGAAAAGGTTAAAGGTGTTGTTCCTGAAGTTATGTTTACTGCGGGACTTCTTCATGATGTCGGGCGACTTATTGTTTTTAAAAAAATGCCGTGCAGTTCTATTCAGGCAATGCTTTATGCACGTGAAAATTTTATTCCACTAGTTGAAGCAGAGGATATGACTCTTGGGTTCAATCACACAAACGTTGCTAAGGATATGCTTGGCAAATGGAAATTCCCAAATGAATTAACTGATGCTATAAGCAATCATCATTCCCCGCATAATGCAGACTCTAAAGTACAAGCAGCAATTCTTCAGGTTGCCGACAATTTGGCGAATGCCATAGGAATTGCAGATGGTGGGATGTACGTTCTTCCGGGAATTGAGGAAGGAGCTTGGGAATTGCTTGGAATTGATGCGGAGAGCTTAACTTCGATCGTAGAAGATTATGACCGTCAAATCGAAGAACTTTTTCAAGCCTTTTTCACTTAAAAACTAATCGTTTTCACTACAGCAGTCATTGTTGGAACAAGGTAAATCAATTGTGACTATTGTTCCTTTGTTTTTTCCTTCGCTTTCTATGAAGAGTTTTCCTTGATGTTCAAAAACTATTTTTTTAACAAGTGAAAGTCCCATGCCTACGCCTTTCGCTTTTGTTGAATAAAACGGATCAAGAACATAAGGCAGATATCGGGATTCAATTCCTAATCCGTGATCAATTATTTTAATTGATATAACATCACCTTTTTTGAAAATTTTAATTGCAACATCCGTTGAAAGCTCTGGCGTAAAGTTGCTGGCATTCAACAAAAGTTCAACAATTGCTGAAAGAAATAAGTCTCTGTCCACGTTTAGGAAAGGAATATTGTTTTCCAGCTTTACGTTTATATTTTCGCCAATTTCAGATAAAATTTCATTCGTTTTTTCAATTGCTTGTTTAATTAAAAGCTCAATTTTAACTTCAGATGGATTAGCTTTAGGAATAGTCGAATAATTTTTTACAGCCGTAACCAACCCTTCTAATTTTTCTGCTTCTTCTGAAATGGCCTTAATTTCTCTATTCAGAGGATCGTCTTTGGGAAGTTTTTTAGAAATCAAATTTGCGAGACCGCCAATGACGATGGTGGGATTTAAAACTTGATGAGCAACAGCTTGTGCAAGACTATCAAGTCCGGCAATTCGCTCTTTTTGCAATTCAACATTTCTAGACAACATTTGCCGTTCTCTTTCTTCCGCTTGATAAAAATCAGTAACATCCTCAAAAAGGAAAACCATTCCCAATGTTTTTCCCTCATCGGTGAGAAAAGAAGATGTTATTGATAATTTTTTAGTACATTTTTCCTTTTTTATACTAAATGCTACACTATGTTTTCGGCCTACTCCTTGCTCCGTGATAGCATCAATAATAACTTGATTAAATTCAATATTATGAGTGTCGTCGGTGATAAAAAGTTCTCCCCAACCACATCCAAGATGTTCTTCAATATTTAACCCAAGTATTTCACATGCCGAATTATTTAGAAAAATAATTTTTCCTTTTTGGGAAATAACCATTAATCCAACACTAAGACTAGCAAGAATATTTTCAATAACCATTTTTTGTAACGAGGACATAGTCTTATCCTGATATGGGGTTTATTTTTAATAATACACGCCACATCAAAGACTAGCAATAAATAAGCGAACTAAGGAGGTAACTTATTTTTTGATTCGACCGGATGGTGGATTAATTCGTGGATGAGCAGATCTTTTCTGTCCTTTCAGCCAAGCATTAAGGCGCGGTTCTTCGCCTTGATCTTTAGATTGATAAAAAGAGCGATCTGAAAGTTCGGGCGGCAGATAATCCTGTTCGACCCATGCTTTAGGATAAGAGTGAGGGTATTTGTAGTTGCGTCCATAGCCCCATTCTTTTTGAAGCGCCGAAGTTGCGTTTCTTAGATGAAGAGGAACGGGAAGCATTCCATTTTGCCTGATTTCCTGTTTGATTGTATGGTAGGCCGCATAGGTGGTATTACTTTTGGGAGCAAGAGCAAGATACACCACTGTTTCTGAGAGGGGAATAAAACCTTCAGGCATACCAATAAATTCAACAGCTTGCTGACATGAAACCGCCAAAGTAAGAGCATAAGGATCGGCAAGTCCTATGTCTTCACCTGCTGAAATGATTAGTCTGCGAGTAACAAATTTAGGATCTTCACCACTTTCAAGTAAGCATCCCAAATAATAGAGAGCCGCATCAGGATCACTTCCACGTATTGATTTAATCATCGCAGAAGCTAGCTCATAATGAGAATCTCCGTCACGATCACCGCGAATAATTGTTTCAGGCAGAATAGTTCTAAGTTTTTCAGGTTCTCTTTTTTCTTCAGGTAACTGGGAGGTATATTCGAGTAAATTAAGAAGAGCGCGACCGTCTCCACCTGCCATTGAAGAAATAAGATTCAAACTTTCATCTTTCAGTTTAAAATCCAGCTCTTCAGTTGCGCGTTTGGCAATATCCGCTAAATCAATTTTGGTCAGTGCACGAAGTCTTAGAACATGAAGCCGGGATAAAAGTTGTTTTGTAATACTGAAAGATGGGTTTTCAGTCGTTGTTGCAAGTAGAGTTATTTCTCCGGATTCAAGAAGGGGAAGGAAAAAATCCTGCTGTGCTTTAGAGAAACGGTGAAGTTCATCAAGGATAAGAATATCCATTCCGGATAATTGTTTTCTAAGCGCAGCAATTCCAGCTTCCGGCGCACTGACGCGCATGTAATGTCGCCCTGTTGATTGCGCAAGAAGCATTGCCAAAGTAGATTTTCCGCATCCCGGAGGACCAAAAAGCAACAGACTCGGTAATCTTTTTGACCTTTCAAAGGCTTCAATACGCTCACGGAGATGAATTTGTCCGACGAATTGAGATAGACTGGTAGGGCGTATACGATCCGCAAGGGGCTGGTTATCAGTTAACTCAAGCTTCACTTGGTACTCTCCGTTGGCAAGAAAATTTAGAGGGATTGTTTTTGTTTTTCAAGGTATCCAGCTCCAAGACAAAGGAGAGCCGCAGTTTCCCATCGTAAAATACTATCTCCGAGACTGCATTTTTTAAATCCGTTGTTCAACAACAGTTCGGCTTCATGCGGACTGAATCCGCCTTCTGGGCCTATTACTGCCAGAGTTGATTCTTCTGCAAAAACACCATAGTCGGGCACAGCTTCTTTTTCAGCTTTTTCCCATAAAATAATTTTATTAGAGAACTCTTTGGATTTTTCAATCAGATTTTCAATAGATCCGGGCACTGTTTCAAGTTTTGGCAGCCAAACATTTCCGCATTGTTTCGCTGCGGCAATATTTTTATCATGCCAGGTCTCTTTAGGAACTTCAGGAACCTTGCCCTGACTGAATTCGCCCTGAAAAAAAATAAGACCACGAGCTTGAAGTTCAACACTTTTTTCAAGCAGCCAATTTCTTCTGTTTGATTTATTCCAGCCGATCGCAAGAGTTAGTCCACGCGAATCGTTCTGAACACTTTCGCTTACAAGTTGTAAGGTTGCGCGGCTTTTAGAAATTTCATCGACTGTAAAAATTCCATCTCTACCCAGTCCATCAAAAAGACGCACAGTATCACCTTCGCGTGTACGAAGAACTTTGCACATATGGCGGGCTTCGCTACCTTCAAGAACAAAAGGGGCAATCCAATTTTCGGGGGAGATATAAAATGAATTTAGGCGGGACATTATATTTTAAACGACCTGTAAAAAATTGCGGACCGGATTGATCCGGTCCGCAATAAAATTAAGATTCAAGATTAAGAAGATCTTCGTATGTCTCTCTTCTGCGTGCAACAATAATATCATCTCCATCAACAATAACTTCAGCGGCTCTGAGGCGAGAGTTGTAGTTTGATGACATCGTAAATCCATAGGCACCGGCAGAGTATACGGCGAGAAGTTCTCCCTGTTTAACTTCAGGAAGCTCACGATCCCGGGCAATAAAATCACCTGATTCACAAATAGGACCGACGACATCAACTTCAACTTTAGGACGTTCGTTTTTCACAACTTCAGAGATGTTGTGAAAAGACTGATAAAGTGAAGGGCGGATGAGGTCATTCATTCCTGCGTCTACGATAAGGAAATTCTTTGTAGGCGTACTTTTGGTATAAATAACTTCTGTCACCAGTATTCCGGCGTTTCCGGCGATAACTCTTCCAGGCTCGAGAATAACTTTTATTTTTTGACCTTCGAGAGCTTTTGTTAAAGCTTCACCGAATTCTTTAGGGTGGGGAGGCTGTTCGTCATCATAAGTGATTCCGAGTCCGCCACCAAGGTCAAGATGTTCAATCTCAATACCCATACTGGAAAGTTTTTCTTTAAATGCCAACAACTTACTGAGAGCTTCAAGGAAAGGATCGATACTTGTGAGTTGTGATCCGATATGGCAATCCATGCCGATAGGCTCGATGTTGGACAGTTCTTTAGCGGTTTTGTAGGCGGTAAGAGCTGTATCCATATCAAGGCCGAATTTATTCTTTTTCATTCCGGTAGAAATGTAAGGATGTGTTTGCGGATCAACGTCTGGGTTGATACGGAAACTGACTCGGGCGGTCTTGTTCATGGATGTTGCAACTTCATTGATTCTGTGAAGTTCAGCTACGGACTCGACATTGAACATTAAAATATCTGCTTTAAGAGCTTCAGCAATTTCATATGCTTTTTTACCGACACCGGAATAAACAATACGGTTTGCAGGAACTCCGGCTTTAAGCGCTCTGAATAGTTCACCGCCGGAAACAATATCCATTCCAGCACCCATCTCAGCTAATAGTTTGAGCACACTCAAATTAGAATTAGCTTTGACAGAGTAGCAGGTGAGATGATCCAAACCGTTAAACGCTGAATCAAACGCTTCAAAATGTCTACGGAATGTTGCAGCCGAATAGACATAAAGCGGGGTTCCGTATTCTTTAGCCAGTTCAGAAATATTTACGTTTTCTGCGAAAAGTTCATTATTCTTAAATTCAAAATGATGCATTTGGGAAGAACTCCATTCTCTAAATTAGGGTGTGACTATATATACGTCAGAAATGACAATTCCAAGAGCTTCATAAACATTTCGTCCGACAACTCTGTAGCGATAGCTTTTCTCTGGATCAAGTCCGCATTCACTGAAGACGAAAGTAGAACCGTCTGACTGGATGCCTTCTGATCCGGGGATGAATTGTTTACGAATAGCAGGGAAGAAAGGACAGGTTGGACAACCTTCTCCAGGCCCACTGCCGTCAGCTTGAAATTGAAGACTCAGATTGTCTACATTTTTAAATGCTCCGTCAACCTTAACAACAATCTTAAGGCATTCTCCGGTCCGGCGTCCGGTAACGGATGTAAAGGTGAAAGTATCTTCACTTTTTTGCGGCGCAGGCCACATTTTTACACCGCAGCCAGTTACAGCGAGCAGGGTAACCACTAAAAGAGTGAGCACTAAACATTTTTTAAAAGAAAGATTTTTCATCAATTATCTCCCAATGATTTTTTCCACTGATTCAGTAGAGTAATGGCTTCTATCGGTGACAGTCCATTTATATCAAGATGACGAAGTTCTTTAATTATTTCGTGATCTTCAGGTGGAATATCATTTTTATCATTATTAGAGCCGGAACAAATCATTCCCGGCAGGATGCTTTGTACAATAGTCTTCCGTTCCGCCGGGTGCAAGTTGCTATCTTGTGATTTTTCTTCAAGATTCGCAAGAATTTCTCTTGCACGCAGTACAACAGGTCTAGGAACTCCTGCAAGTTTCGCGACTTCAATACCGTAACTTTTATCAGCAGGTCCGGGCACTAGGCGCCGTAAAAAAAGGATATCTCCTTTCCATTCTCTGACAGCAATATTGAAATTTCTAAGTCCGTCAATAACACCTTCAAGAGAAGTCAGCTCATGATAATGCGTTGCAAAGAGTGTGCGAATTCCACCCCGGGCTCTTCGTGAAAGTTCTTCTACAACAGCCCAAGCTAGAGCAAGCCCGTCAAAAGTGCTTGTTCCGCGTCCTATTTCATCAAGAATAACAAGACTGCGCATTGTTGCCTGTCGTAAAATGCGGGAAGTTTCCATCATTTCAACCATGAAAGTGGATTGTCCCTGCGCCAGATTGTCCGAAGCTCCGACCCTTGAAAAAACCCGGTCTATAAGCCCGATTCGGCCACTTGAAGCAGGGATGTAAGAGCCCATTTGAGCCATTATGCCCATCAGCGCAATTTGTCTTAACACAGTAGATTTACCAGCCATGTTTGGTCCGGTAATCAGCAGAATGCGGCGTTTTTCATCTATTGTCAGGTTGTTAGGGATATAATTGGCAGATCCCTGAACAGCTTCAACCACAGGATGGCGGCCTTCTTCAATAATTACTTCCATGCCTGTATGAACTTCAGGACATACCCAGCGATTTGAACGGGCAGCTTCGGCTAAACCCTGCCAGAAATCTATTGCGGCAATGGCATCTGCCATAAACATAAACCGACTGCGATTTTCGGCGACTTCATCCCGTATAGCTTGAAAAAGATTATATTCAAGCTTCTTACGCTGTTCAAAAGCTGAAATTAGTTTTTCCTCAAGTTCTTTTAATTGAGGAGAAATATATCTTTCACAATTTACCAGAGTCTGACGGCGTTCAAAATAATCAGGTACCTGACCTTTGAAAGCTTTTGATATCTCAAAATAATATCCGAAAACTTTATTGTACCCGATTTTAAGTTTTGGCAGATCACAGCTTTCTTTTTCATGCTGGAGAAGTTCAGCAAGCTTAGCTTCTCCATGCTCGGTAAGCTCAATAAATTCATCAAGTTCAGCATTGTAGCCAAGTTTGAAAAGTCCGCCTTCTGTAATGACCGGAGGAGGGGAGTCAACCATTGCTTTTTCTAAAAGGTCAGCAACATCCGACATTGAATCCCATTTTGATACAATGGTTTTCAGTACCGGAGCAATCGCTATAGAGTGACTTTCTTCCGATGCTTGAATAGATTGACGAAGTTCTTCCTGTATCGGAGGCAAAGTTTTAAGACTCTGCCTGAGACTTATAAAATCTTTTGGATTAGCTCTACCGAGAACAACACGCGTGGAGAGGCGTTCCAGATCATAAACAGTATCCAGAAGCTTACGAATTGATGTTCGCAGTGAATCATTACCGTGGAAAAAAGTTACCGCTTTTTGATTATGTTCAATAGGTGATAAATCACGCCAAGGCTGTTTTAAACGAGTTGAAAGAAGCCTGCCACCCATTGGTGTTATTGTTTTATCTATAACAGCTAAAAGAGTTCCTTTTCCTTTTTTGCCGTCAAGGCGTTTGAATAATTCAAGATTTCTTTCTGTAACCTCATCCAGAATCATATATTTAGATAAATTGAGAGGTTTAAATTCGCCTAAATGATTAAGCTCCTGCATTTGCGTCTGACGAAGGTAAGCAACCAATGCTCCGCAAGCTTGAGTCAGTTGCGGTTTATCTTCGAGGTCAAGTGATTCAAGATCTGCTACTTTTTGGACTTCTAAAATATTATCACGAGCTGTTTTTAAATTAAAATATCCGGCAGACGGAGCAGGAGTTATACGGGCATCTATCTCACCATATTGATGAGGGACAGCTTTTCCCTGTTGAAGAATAAGTTCTCGAGGACCTACTTTTATAACCCACTGCCATAGATCTGTTTCAGTTTTGCTCTGAATACCGCTCCATTGACCTGTCGAAAAATCTATCCATGCGAGACCTCCCGCAGACTTGGTTTCGTCCCAGATAAGTGCTGCAAGAAAATTATTTGATTTTGCATTTAGCGTAGAATCTTCAACAACCGTTCCAGGAGTATAAACTCTTGTTACAGCTCTTTTAACTAAACCTTTTGCCTGTTTTGGATCTTCAATTTGATCACATAACGCAATCTTGAAACCTTTTTCAAGAAGGCGGGAAAGATATGTTTTTACAGCGTGATGCGGAACACCGCACATAGGAGTTTTTATTTCTGAATTTGGGTTTCGACAGGTAAGAGATATCTGTAGTTCACGAGCGGCAATTTCTGCATCTTCAAAAAAAAGCTCGTAAAAATCTCCCATCCTATAAAAAAGGAGTGCGTCAGGATGGTCCTCCTTAATCTGGAGGTACTGTTCGAACATCGGGGTGAGTTTCTGTTTGCTCACAATATTATCGCGTAGGGGCTTATTGGTTCAGTTCTTTGCGGAACGTTATTGAATGCCAACTGCGGCATCGGGGGCAGACAAAGAAAATTTTGTCGCGTTTAAAACCGCAACTTGAACAGGTGAATCGTTTAATTTTGTGAGCAATGTTCACAAAAAAATCCAGCTGATTTTTAAATGATGAAGTTAATTGCTGCTGATCTTGAGCAAGATTAAAAAGTTCAAGTCTGGCTAACCAGAAATTTTGGTTAAGCATTAACGTCTTTTCAAGCCAGATACTGGCTTCTTCATGCTTTTTGCAAAGCTGGAGAAGTCTTGCTCCATAATAATGCATGCTGACATCAGGGTCTGATGTCTCGATTTCTTCAACCATTACTTGATAGAAAGAATGACTCTTCTCAGAACTGGAGACAGGAACACTGTTTGGAGTATCTCCAAAAATTGAAGATTCTGCAAGAAGTCCTTCAACAAGTACAAATCGTAAATGTGTGGGAACTTTTTGAAGAGCTTCGCGAAATTTTTTTCTGAATTTATCAAGTGATCCATCTTTTTTGAGCTGGGCTAAAATTAAGAGCCATGATTCTGTGGAACTTGGATAAATGTGTAATGCTTTTTTGAGAATGTTTTGAGCTGTACTTTCATCGCCGTAGCTGAATTCATCTTCGGCGCATCTGGCTAAATAATGAGCTTCCTGAACAGGGTGTGCAAGCTTTGAATAATAAGATGCAGCTTTTTCAAATTCTCTGCTGCCGGCAGCAAGAACCGCAAGTTCTGTTAGAATTTCAGGAGAATCTCCTTCAATTTTACGAGCTTTTTCAAAAGCGTTCACTGCGCGGTCTAAAAAACCACCTCGGCTGAAATCTCTGCCAAGTTCATAAAGAGCACGCGCTTTCGTAGCAGGGGCGAGTCCTGGCCGAACAATCAAACTGTTTCTGATTTGTGCAGCCCGTTCAATCTCACCTTGCGATCTATACAGATTGCCAAGAGCAAGATAAATTTCGACAGCTTCAGGAGTGTCTTTTACCGCTTTACTTAGTTCATCAATAGCCGCACGAGTATCCGCAAGGCCGGTTTCTGTTTTAGCAGTACCAGACGAATACGACGGCGCCCGATTATCGGGCGCCGTCGATTTTTTCTTCCTGAATAAACTAAATAAAGACACTTAAACCTCGTAACAACGAGTCATTAGGATTTGTCATCACTGTCATCTGCGGAGGGATAATTCTTTTCATCAAGTGGCAAATTACGAAGTGAATTAACTTCCTGTTCAAGATTAGACATTTTGGTGCGGCAGGTGCGCAACTGTCCGGAAAGACGAACTTTGTCAGCCATAAAATAAAACAGACAAATAAATGATCCTGCACAAAATGCAACTAGAATCAAAAGATAATATGGAAGAGGCTGGCTTGTAAACTTGAAATCAAGCAAAGCCATAGAAAGCGTAACTTCCTTGGAAAGTTCAGGAGTGTTCTGAATAAAGAACACCATTGAAACGAAAAATAGGATAACCAGAGCCAAAACCTTCAAGTAACGCATGAAACCCTCCTTAGTGTTACTACTCGACAAAACTGTCAAATAACGGCTTGAGTCTACTATAAGTTGAAGACAAGTGTTGCGGAATTACAGTAGTTTCTCCGAACACCGCCATAAACGACGCATCGCCGTTCCAACGTGGAACTAATTGAAAATGAAGATGGGCTGCAATCCCAGCTCCAGCTGCTTCCCCGATATTTAGTCCGACATTTATTCCTTGCGGGTTAAATGCTTTCTCTAAAACATCACAGCTTATTGTTATATACTTCATGATCTCGGAAGCTTCTTCTTCCTTAAGATCAGTGAGTTTGCTTACATGCCTATAGGGCGTAACCATAATATGACCGTTATTGTAAGGAAACTTATTAAGCAAAACAAAACAATGTTTAGCTCTAAAAAGTATACATCGTTCTTCGTCTTCATCTGTGTCAGATGGTATGCAAAAAACGCATTCATCAGGCTTAGGGCCTAATATATAATCCATTCGCCAAGGAGCCCATAATACTTCCATAAAAGCAGTCCTTGATTTTCAGGCATTAAAAGCCGAGAAAGTTACTATTTGATTAGCTTTAACCTTTAATTTGTCACGTTTAGCAAACTAAAAATATTACATTTCAATAATTGTATAATCTCACTTTAAATATCAACATGTTATGTTGACTTCGTAAAAAAAATTACGCCTTAAAATGCGACCTTTATCGTCAGCAAGTAATATTTATAGATATAATTAATCAAAAGTGTGGATGTTCTACACGTGTTATAGCCCAAGAGCAAGGAAAACTCCGTTTTTTATCAGGATGATGCAGTCTCAAAAAACTATCCTGATTTTAACTCCTCAAAGTTTCTCATCAGTTTTATTATTTACCAGATTTAATAACTTTTTTTTTACAAACTCCAATTGTTCATCCTTTCCCTTAACAACTGAATCAAGGCAGGCTAATTTAGTTTCAAAGAGTAACTGGGCATATTGAGGTCCGGGAATAAGTCCCAACTCCTTCAAATCATCACCTGTAATATCGATAGTTTGCAACCTTAACGTTGTCAGATATTGCGAAATATATTTTTTGATCATATCCCGCTTAGTTCTAGCCATTATAAAGAGGACTCCTTCAAGCGGAACAGGGTGCAAAATTGTGTATATTTCGCTTGGCTTTAGTTCTTTCCTTATGTTCATGATGTTTCCGGCAGCCCAGAAAATAGTTTCACGCAAATGTACAAATTCACGTTTTTCTGTTTGAGAAAAACTGAACCGATTGTAAATTTGTTCCATTTTAGGTTTAGAAATGCCCATACAAAGACCGAGAAAATATGTTTTCCAAACTGAAATTGTTGGTTCAAGATAGAGCAGGCTGTGCCAGCTGATAACTCTCTCAAGTTCTGTAATTACTTGTTCACGCGAAGAATTAAGAACTAAAAGCGGATGAATTGCTTCTAACACTCCTAGTTCATCCATCCTTTTAATGCTTCCCGGCACAGCATCTTCATTAAGGATTAATTTAAGCTCATGAACAATTCGGTAGCCGGATAACTTATTAAAAAGATTAAGTTTGAGTGCGTTTTTAATCAGATTAAGCGTTTGGCCACCAATTCTGAAATCAAATCTTTGTTCAAATCTTATTGCACGCATTATACGAGTAGGATCTTCAACAAAACTGAGGGCATGGAGAATTCGAATTGTTCTATCTTTAAGGTCTCTTTGGGCCCCGAAAAAGTCTACCAGCTTTCCAAAGCTTGAGGGATTGATGTGAACAGCCAGCGCATTAACGGTAAAGTCACGCCGATACAGATCCATCTTAATTGATGATAATTCAACTGTAGGCAGAGCGGCAGGGTATTCATAATATTCAAGACGAGCCGTCGCAACATCTACCCTTTGTCCATCCGGCAGAATAACAACTGCGGTTTTAAATTTACGATGATATTTAGCGCGGCCAGACATTTTTTTAGCCAGTTTTTTCGCAAACTTGATTCCGTCAGTTTCAACGACCAGATCAAGATCGAAGTTAGGTTTTGTTAATAAAATATCTCTAACAAAACCACCGACAACATAGGCTTCTGTTCCGAATTCCTCCGCCATTTGTCCTGCTGTTTCAAGTATTTCAAGTATTTTATTAGGAAGACGGTTACGCATGATATTGCGTATGTTCCGCACCTGTTTATTTTCAGGAAATAAAGATTCAGGAATTCGTGCAGGATCTTGAACCAGCAGATTAATAAGATCAGTTCTTGTAATAACGGCAATGACTTTATCATTTTCAACAACCGGCACAAGCCGTTGCTTCTGACCAAGGATAATCTCCATAACTCTATGTAGGTCACAGTCTTTTTTGACAGAAGAGAAAGGATGCTGCATGTATATTTCAACATCAACATCACCAAGTTGATGTGCAAGGGCTTTGTCGGCAATTTTTTGTTCAAGTATTCCTACGCATCTCATGTTCTCCATGTTGTCAACAACAGGAACTCCCTTTAAACTGAACTGAGTCATACGCTCAACAGACTGGGAAATAGTCATGTTGCGAGGGATTGCCACTGCCGGTTTTGACATCAAATTTTCAATATTTAATTTAGGAGTTACTTTGGAGTAGAGCATTGAGAAAAGCTCATCTCTAACCTCGGCCAAAGTCTGGTCTTTAATTGTGGCAGAAGCAGCATAAGCATGTCCGCCTCCGCCGAAAGCTGAACAGATAACACCGACATCAACATCTTTCGTCCGTGATCTGGCCACAAGATGGATTCTGTCATTCATTCTTCCTAAGGCGAATAGAACTTTGACGTTTTCCATATCCATAAATTTGTGAACAAGAACTGAAAAATCACCTACATAATCAGGTGTGCTTATTTCAGAAATGACAATATCTAAATCATTTATAGTATGAGTTGCAGCCCCTTCGAGAAGTTTGCTGAGAAGTGAAATTTGTTGCGATGTCAGTTCGCGGTTGAGCAGGTCGGTTATTACATCAAGCTCCATGCCGCATGTCAGTAGCCATTTACCGGCCTCAAAATCATGTTCTGTAGTAGAATTGAACATAAAAGATCCGGTATCTTCATAAAGCCCAAGCCCGAGAATTGTAGCTTCTTCTTGATGCAGGGTTATATTTTTTTTGCGGATTTCATGAGTAAGAATGGCGACGCTTGATCCCCAGGGTTTTTTTATAATAAATTCGGGATTCAAATCGCATTCCGACTGCATATGATGATCATAGACATGAATTTTGAGGCCCGGATTATCAAGAATAGATTTAACGTGGGAAATTCGAATTTTTCTTGAAGTATCAACAACAACTAAAAGTTTAACTGAATCTTTATCTATTTCTTTTAATTGTTTGAAATTAAAAAAATATGTTGCGCTTTCCATGTAGAAGTTGCGAAGATTTTTTTCCTGACTTCCTGGAAAAATAAGCGTTGCACCGGGATATAGCTTCCCGGCAGCAACAATCGCGGCAAGACAATCAAAATCGGCATTTACATGTCCTGTTATGATTGTTTCAGCTTTTATTAGTTCTTCAGTTTTTGACATATTTTGAATCTCACATTATTGAACGTGGGTGAAAACGTTTATGGAGCTGGACCAGTCTTCCGGCTTGAATATGGGTATAAATTTCAGTAGCACTTATGTCAGCATGTCCTAAAAGTAATTGAACTGTGCGCAAATCCGCGCCTCCATCTAAAAGATGGGTAGCGAAAGAATGCCTGAATGTATGCGGTGATATTGATCTTTTTATACCGGCTTCAAGCGTGTATTTTTTTATTAATTTCCAGACGCCTTGTCGTGTCAGGCCGTTTCCTGATCGATTTAAAAAAATGTTTTTAACATTAGGATTAAAAGCAGGGCGCCAGTCTTTAATGTATAGGTTTAAGAAATTTTGAGCTGTATAATGAATAGGCACAAGCCTTTCTTTTGAACCTTTGCCGAAGATGATTAATAAACCTGTTTGAGGATCAAAATCTTCGATCTTTAAGTTAATTAATTCAGAAACCCGCATCCCTGCAGCATATAAAAGTTCAAGCATCACTTTATCTCTGAAACCAAGTTTTGTGTTCAGGGCAGGACGGGCAAGAACAAGGCTGATTTCATCAGTTGAAAGAAATTCTGGAAGTTTTTTGGGAAGTTTCGGATTTTCAAGCAAAACTGCCGGATTTTCTTTTAAAAAATCACGAGAGGTACAAAAGGCAAAAAAACCTCGTAGTGATGAAAGATGTCTTGCGAGTGATCTGCTTTTAAGAGATTTTGACCGCAAATATGTAAGGTACAGTAACAAAGTTTGACTTGTTGTCTCTTCGATTGTTGAGGATCTATTTTCCAGAAACGATTGAAATGATTCCAGATCTCTTAGATATCCATCCAGACTGTTTTCTGCAAGACCTCTTTCTATTAAAAGATGCTCCAGATAACGGTCAACCCATTGGTGTTTACAGGAAATGTTGTTTTTGTTTTCAGTCATACAAAATAATCACTACACGTATGCAACCGTCTGCTCAAGTTGATTGACAGAGCAAACAAGCCCAATTAAACAGTTTCAGTAATAATCTTACTAAAACTTGAAGGAGTATATTAATAATGCCAGAATTTAAACTTGCCGACAGGATTGCATCTCTTCCGCCTTATCTTTTTGCAGAAATTGACAGATTGAAATCTGAAGTAGCAGCACAAGGGGTGGACATAATCAGCCTCGGCATCGGAGATCCTGACCTTCCGACTCCCCAGTTTATTATAGATGCTCTCTATGAAGCAGCAAAACGTCCCGAAAACCATCAGTATCCTTCATATGTAGGTATGCTGACTTTCCGTGAAGCTGTTGCAAAATGGTACAAACAAAGATTCAATGTAGATCTTGATCCTAAAAAAGAAGTTGTCAGCCTTATTGGTTCAAAAGAGGGAATAGCACATTTTCCTCTGGCATTTGTGAATCCCGGTGATCTCGTTCTTGTAGCATCTCCTAATTATCCTGTTTATCCTGTTGCCAGCAGTTTTGCCGGCGGCGAAGTCAAAATGATTCCGCTTCTTGATGAAAATGATTTTTTGCCCGATCTTGATGCTGTTGATGCGGCAACTTGGGACAAAACAAAAGTTTTCTTTATAAATTATCCTAATAATCCGACTGCTGCGACCGCAACACCTGAATTTTTTGCAAAAGTTGTTGAAATCGCACATAAACATAATGTAATCATTGTTCAGGACGCAGCGTATACTGAAGTTTATTACGATGAAAATAAAAAACCGATATCCATTTTGGAAACTCCCGGCGCGAAAGAAGTTGCTATTGAGTTCCATTCTCTGTCAAAGACATACAATATGACCGGATGGCGCTGCGGAATGGCCGTTGGTAATGCGACCTTGGTTGCTGGACTCGGCAAAGTTAAAGAAAATGTAGATTCAGGTATTTTCCAGGCTGTTCAGGAAGCTGGCATCGTAGCTCTTCAGCATGGTGAACCTTATGTAAAAGAATTTCGTGCAATTTACAAAGAACGCC
Organism: Maridesulfovibrio ferrireducens; assembly: GCF_016342405.1. NCBI lineage: Bacteria > Pseudomonadati > Thermodesulfobacteriota > Desulfovibrionia > Desulfovibrionales > Desulfovibrionaceae > Maridesulfovibrio > Maridesulfovibrio ferrireducens. The sequence continues at coordinate 121,533 of NZ_JAEINN010000007.1, forward strand.
GCGATGTAGTTGTCGAAGCTCTTAGAAAAATTAATATTTCTTGTAGAGTTCCTGATGCATCCATCTTTGTATGGGCTAGAACTCCTGAAGGTTACACTTCATCTGAGTTTGTATCTAAATTGCTTAAGGAAACAGGCGTCGTTGTTACACCCGGAAATGGTTTTGGTGATTCTGGTGAAGGATATTTCCGTATATCCCTGACAGTAGACACCGAAAGACTCAAGGAGGCAGTATCACGGATTTCCCAACTATAAAGGTCTATGTCAGTCTTGGTTCCAACATCGGCGATACCGATGAGAACTTAAATGAGGCTGTTGCAAGACTGGAAAAATACGAAGGCATTGATCCTGAAGTTTGGTCGGAAATTTATATGACCGAACCACAGGGGCTTAAAGAGCAAGCGTGGTTTGCTAATCAAATTGTTCGATTTGCTGTTGATCCAGAACTTTGGGCGCCGCATGGGTTTCTTTCAACGCTTCAAGCTGTGGAAGGGCAGATGCAGAGAGTCAAAGATCAGGTCAACGGGCCTCGAATCATTGATCTGGATCTTATCCTGTTCGGCGATGAGGCTGTTGAAGGTGGAGACTATTTAACAGTTCCACATTCTCGTGCGAAGGAACGTGCATTCGTTCTTTACCCGCTTGCTGAACTTGATTCTGAACTGGTTTTTCCTGATGGCAGCAAGATTGCTGATGTTTTATCAAAAATTGATTACCGGATTGAAGGTAAGAAAATTTATCAGGATTAATAAGCAGGTTATGCCCGTTTCTTTCGGGCATAACTTTTAAATTTCCAGCCCGTAAGTATGCGGTTAAAATCAAGGCGGAATCCAATATGCTTAAGTTTGTTGTGATTGCTGTGGCTGCTTTTATTATGTGGAAATTATTCACTGGAGAAAAAAAGAATAAAGAAAAGCAAGATAGCAAGCAGCATGATAAAAAGGTCAAAGCCGGAGAAATGGTTAAAGACCCTATTTGCGGAACTTATGTTCAAAAAGACAGCGATATACGAGTCAAAAACGGTGAAAAAGTTGAATGTTTTTGCTCTTATGAATGCCGCGATAAGTATATTAAACGCATTGAAGCAAAAAATGATGATTAGCTTTATTTAGCAGTAATCCTAATTTTATCTTTTACACCCTTTCAGCTAACCAGTTGAAAGGGTGTTCGTGTTTTTTTTAAACTGACAAAAGGGGAGTTCCTAATGAAATTTTTTCTCGATTCTACTTCAATAGACGAAGTTAAGAAGGCAATTGATTATAAGTTGATTGATGGAGTTCACTTTGGTTCTGATTTTTCGACCATAAAAGATATGAATTTATATGAAGATGTGATGGAGATTTTAAAAATTGTTCATGGTCCAGTAGTGATAAAAACTTCAGAACTTAACTCGCAGTGCATTCTGGATGACGCCAAAAGGATAATCGGATTTGGTCCAAACGCGGTTGTGGAAATACCGACGACATTGGAAGGATTGAAATCTGCCGGTATTCTTTCTGAACGTGATATTTCAGTAAGTATGGTTTCGAGATTGATTCCTGTTCAAGCTGTAATGGCGGCAAGATTAGGAGTAGATTTTGTAAATTTGGATTTGCACGAGAGCGAACAGGAAGAGGGTGCAAGTGAATCGCTAGACAGCATCGTTTCAATATTTAAAAATTATGATTTCAAATCAAAAATTATCGCATCAGGTCTGACTGAGGTTAAGCAAGTTTCGGAAGCTCTTAGAATTGGAGTCGATGTCATTTCAGTCTCATATGAATTGCTGATAAAGCTTGTCTAAAAAATGGATATTGCAAGCAACGCATTAAGATTTAGCATTCAAGTTTAGATTCACTCATAGCAAGAGCGAAGAATGCGCATTGCTTACATGTTTAAAAAGTTTTTACGACCAGTTGCTTCATATGAGCTGCTAAATGCGCTTAGAACTTAAAATCTAATGGAAAGCAGAAAGTAGCTAGAACAAATATTATCTCGTTCCATATCAAATCCCATATTTAGGCTGAAAATTGGCATAATTAGTGTTTGTTTAATACAAGCTATTGTAATAATTATGTTTATATTAATGTCTCATAATGTAAATTATGTAAACTTTGGAAATAGTATTGTTTGGTTTAGCCCTAATATGCTGGGTTCATCAATCATTAATCGATAATCTTAGATGGTAAATAGTCTTAATAAACAATAGCTTATGACTTATCGATTGCTTTAAAACCTCTAAGTTGCTCATTGACGAGTACTTGAAAGGCGGTTTTGCAGTTCGTTTCCTTAGAAATGTATATATAAGGTTCAAAATTTCATTTAAATAGGTTCAAGCGTTTGCCTCTTTTAAAGCTTTTCATTAATTGTTTTTGTGACAGAATTTTCTGATTAATTAATTTTGAATAAATGAGGACTTCATGATTTCAAACTTTTGCAGACATAAATTTCGACCGCTACTGATTGCCCTCTTTTTATTTTTTTTAACTTCAACATCATCTTATGCAGTTGAAACGAAAAACGGTGAATCTTATGATTCATGGCTTGAAAAATATGGTGCATGGGACGTTCTTGAAGAAAACTATTCCGGTAGCGGAGATTCTCCGGAATTAATTATAAAAAGGGCTCAAACTGCCTATAATTTAGGTAGGTATTCTGCCTGCATGAATATTTTACAGGGAACACCTGCTTTTGATGATAAATCTCTCGAAACATCACGACTCTGGCTTGGTGGACAAACACAACGAGCTTTAGGTGATCCTGTTAAAAGTGTCATTTGGTTCAGTCAGGCTGCCCGCTTTATGAAGCAGGATTTTATGACTGATAAGTTTAAATCTGAACCAAATCTCAAAACTGTATGGTTTGATGTTTGGCGATCTCTCTATTGGTCGGTGCTAGTAACTTCTGGTTCCGCTCGTGAAGCTCAGAATATGATTCTAACCCAATCTTTTGAACAAGCTGAGAAGGTTTGGCCCACTACTTATTTCATAGTTAATACTAAACCTGTTTTTAAGAGCTCGCTTCAAAAAGGTTTCGATTTCAAACCGGCGTTGCGCAACTCAACTATTATTAATGATAAGGATCGTGAGCTGATTGCAATGTCTATCGCTGCATCAAGTTTGAGCGAATGGGACAAGTCCAACTCTATTCTTGAAGATATCAGTAATTCAACAGTCAAAACTTTTTGGAATTCGGTAAACAGCTATTTGGAAACCGGTAAAAATCCGGCTGGTGTTGATTCGTTTCAAGATGAAAATATTGTTAACGCGTGGTCCTTTTTCAAATCAGGTGTACTGGAACCCGCATATGAATCCCCTACTTTGTGGAAAATGGCCGCTCCGGCCTCCCCTGCTTGGAATGCTTTTCGTAATAAACTGATGTCTATGTCTCCTCGGGAAGCACTTGATACGATTGACCGCGAAACTGGATCGCTGCTTCTTTCAGAAGAATTGGTCAGTGCTTTGCAAAATTATAAATTGGCATTTGCTCTCTTGACCGGAGATATGGAATTAGCAAAAAAAGTTTGGGGGCAACTTGACCCTAATTCATTACCTATGAGTCTTCGTATTGCTGCGGGAATAGTTTTTAAACCTGACTTTTCTAAAATTTTAAGTACTGCAGATGCAGGTAAAAATTCAAATCTATTCATAATATCCGGGCTTTGTGATGCCGCAGGTGTTGAATATTTTAACGATATCAATTCTCTTTTTTGGCAATCTCTTTCAGGTAATCAGTTTAATGCACAGGTTAACAGCAGACCATTAGATCGATTGCTTTTATTTTCAGAATTGGCAAAGGAAAGCTCGAAGAAGATGGATGACAACATTGCACGTAGATGTGCTATGTTATTTCCTAACTCTGACTTAGGCGCTAGAAGTTTTATTTATCTGGCAGATAATGCTGCTCAAAATAGAGACTTCAAGCTTTCAGCTTTTTATTTGAAAAGGGTTGATCCAAATAAGTTTGGAGCTGACATGCAACTAAAATGGCTTATCGCTGCCGTTGAGTATGACCTCGCCGTTGGTAATGAAGCTAAAGCCCTTAAAGCATATAATGAAATTTTAGGATCGGGAGGCGCCCTTCCCCCTGAGAAAGAACTGAGATTAGCGCTTTTAATACAGCAAAAAGGTGATCTTAAAAAAGCTCAAGCTATACTTGAAAGAATATGGAGTGGGCAGGACAAGTTAGATAATGAACTTAAAGCGGAAATTTTGTTCTGGATTGCTGAGGGGGAACAGGCAATGGGAGACAAAGATAAAGCGTTGAAGAGTTATTTGGAATTAGCGTTTAAATTTCCAGAACAAAATATTTGGGCTGTGACCGCCATGTACAGAATTTCAATGATATATGAACATAGAGGTCAATTTGAAACAGCTAAAAAGTTTCTAAATACGGTTATAAAAAATGCTGACAGAAAGGCTCAAAAAGAGGCTGCAAAAGCAAGGCTCAATGCAATCGACACCAAGCTTGCCAAAACAGGAAACGGAAAAGAAGCTTCTTTTCCGTTTTAGCTGGTAACTTGATAAATCGTCTTAAAATTCATTACAGCTTATAGGACAAAAAAACGGCTATGAGGTTCACCTCATAGCCGTTTTTTTTACGAGTAAAGTTTGGATTTATTATCTTTAGAGTTATGCATTGGGGTGCAATTTATTTTCTCCAGAATTCAGGAACACAAAGTACAATTACTGTATAAATTTCAAGTCGTCCAAGCAGCATACAAAAAATTAATGCCCACTTACCAACCTCTGGAATATGAGAGAAGTTGTCAGCCGGGCCGACAGTTCCAATTCCAGGACCTATGTTTCCGATACAAGCGAGAGATGCTGCAAATGAGGAAACAACGTCTACTCCTGTCGCCGCAACAATAAGGCCGCAAAGCACGAATAAGCCGATCCAGAGTACTGCGAAACCGAGAATATCATTCATAGTTTCAGGCTTAATTACTTTTTTTCCGAGCTTTACTCTATTTACTGAGCGCGGGTGAATAATTCTGAAAATTTGCTGATAAGATTGTTTCAAAAGAAGCATAATACGAAGGTGCTTCATACCACCGCTGGTTGATCCGGCGCATCCGCCTAAAAACATGCACAAAAGTAGTAACCCTTGAGCCAGTGCCGGCCATAACTCATAATCCGCAGTTGCAAAACCTGTTGTGCTCATAATTGAAGCAACCTGAAATGATGTGTATCTGACAGTATCAGCAACGGTTTCATAATTGTGGGCAGAATAAACAACGATAGTAACTATAACCGTTATTAAGGCCGTAATGGATGCAAAAAATCTAAATTCAGGATCACGCCATAAAATTAAAGGCCGCCCTTTCAACATTTGGTAATGAAGACTAAAATTGATACCTGCGACAATCATAAAAAAGGTGATAACATAATCGATATAAGCACTGTTAAAATATGCAACTGAAGTGTTCTTGGTTGAGAATCCACCAGTGGCGAGTGTTCCGAATGTATGGCAAAGAGAATCGAAAAAATCCATTCCACCAAGCATTAAGAGTATGGCTTCTATGGCTGAGAATAAAAGATAAACTTTCCAAAGAACTATCGCGGTGTCTTTAATTCGGGGTTTCAGCTTATCCGGAACAGGACCGGGAACTTCTGCTTTATAAAGCTGCATTCCTCCGACCCCGAGAAAAGGTAGAATTGCAAGAGAAAGAACAATGATCCCCATACCGCCAAGCCAATGAGTAAGACTGCGCCAAAAAAGAATCCCTTTCGCAACACTTTCAATGTCAGTCATTACTGAAGAACCTGTCGTAGTAAAACCGGACAAGGATTCAAAAAAACAGTCAACATTACTTGAAAATACATCTCCGAAATAAAAAGGAAGACTTCCGAAAAAGCCGGCTGCAACCCATCCTAACGCAACAATAGCCATTCCTTCTCGATGACTTAAGCCTTGATTTTCATCCTTACTTCGAAAAACAAGAAACAACCCTAAACCGCAGAGACAGGAAATTAACATGGACTGAATCAAAGGCATTATTCCTGAATCTTGATAATACAATGAAAAAGCAAGTGGCATTATCATTGTAAGGCCGACGCACAAAATTAGTGCTCCGATAATATGCAGAACGACCTTCCAGCGCATTAATAATACTCCAGTTTGGTGGTAAGTGCTTTCTCTATTTCAGGTATATTTTTACGAGTTGAAATAATTAAAAGTCTGTCATTGGGCTCAATTACAGTGAAACCTGAAGGAATTATTACTTCCTCTCCGCGTTGGAAGCAGAGAATGAGTGTTCCTTTAGGAAGATTTAAATCTTTGATCGGTTTACCGACAATTCCAGATTTTTCTTGAGCAATTGCTTCAAGAGCTTCAGCTTCTTCACCTTTTATCGAAACGGCAGAAATAACTTTTCCTTGTCTGACAAAATGTAGAATTGAATTAATTGCGGAGAGTCTGGGACAAACAAGATGGTCAATCCCAATAGGTTGAATCAAAGGAATATACGCGAAATTGTTAATGCGGGTAATGGTCTTACGGGCGCCTAAGTTTTTAGCAAGCAGGCAGGATAAGATATTCATTTCTTCATCGCCTGTAACCGCTATAACCATATCCAGTTCACCGACATTTTCTTCTTTAAGTAATTCCTGATCAGTTCCATCTCCATGTAAAACAATAACACGGTCAAGTTTTTCAGAAAGTTCATCACAACGATCAGAATCTTTGTCTAGAAGGCGTGTATGATATTTTTTGTTATCGAGAGCTTGAGCTAAAAGGAAGCCGACATTTCCGCCACCGACAATAAGAACTTTTCTAATGGGATCTGAAAGAATTCCAGCTTGTCTAAGTAGAGATTCCTGCTGGTTACGCATGGATGTAAAATAGACAATATCCCCTTCTTGAATGGTATCGAGACCACCAGGGATGATGAGTCTGTCTTCGCGAACCAAAGCGGCAATGACGACATTAATGCCGATAAGATGCTCTTTGATATTCATAAGAGTTACCCCTACAAGGGGGCTCTCTTTTGGAAGCTTAACTCCGATAAGGCGAACTTTTCCACCAACAAAGTCATTAATTTCCACAGCTCCGGGGACACTCATGACTCTTAGTATGGATTCAACAACTTCTTCATCAGGATTGATCAAAGTGTCAATTCGCAGATCACCTTCAGTGAACATTTCGGAGTACTTAGTATAGTCTTCATTCCGGATGCGCGCGAGTTTGATAATTTTGGGTGCAATACGGTTCGCCAGAAAAGTTGAAATTAAATTTATTTCATCTTTATCTGTAACAGCTAAAAAGATATCAGCGTCAAGAACTCCGGCCCGTTTCAAAATTTCCGGACTTGAACCGGAGCCAAGTATGGTTTGAACATCTAATGTATCAGAAACCCTACTTAATGCTTTGGAGTTTGTGTCTATGACAACAACTTCCTTACTTTCACCGGAAAGACGTCTCGCGACGTTAAACCCAACTTCTCCGGCACCAACGATTATAACCCTCAAAAGCAACTCCTCATGTAAAATCAAATCACAACTAAACGCGAAATTGAAAACACAGTTGAAATCAGCAATTACTCTTTGCTTTGATAGCGCAAAGACAGTGATATTGCCATCGACTTTTTGTATAAAAAGTTAATAGAAAATAGTTAAACACAAAAAGCCCGCCGCATTATGCGACGGGCTGAATAAATCTTTACAAAAATAATAATATTGTAAGAGTTACGCCATCTTATTTACAGCAGCGTGAAGACGAGAAATCCTACGGGACGCTGCGCGTGCGTGGATAACTTTCTTTGTGGCTGCTGCATCAAGAACGGAAGTAGCTTTACGAAGAGCTGTTGCTGCAAGTTCAGTGTCGTTTGAATCAACGGCTGTACGTACTTCTTTAACAACGTTTTTGATACGAGTACGTACCATGTTGTTGCGTGAATTACGAACGAGGCTCTGACGATGTCTTTTGAGTGCGGACTTATGATTAGCCAAGGTATTTCTCCTGTATCTTAAATTTGTATTTCTTTCTCCGGACAGCCGGAGTTACGTTCGAACAAAATGGGTCTTTAACTAAAATCAGTTATACTTGTCAAGTGTTTAAAATGATTTTTTGATTTAAAAAACATTTAAAAAAACTGTCTAACATAACAAAATCATTCAGATGAATCTGATTTAAACCTGAAGAGCACCAAAATCAGCCAACCTGCTAAGTCTGTCTACCAGAGCTTGAAGCAAGTTCAGGCGATTAATTTTTAATGATTCATCATCGCTGATGACCATTACGTTATCAAAAAAGTCATCCACAAATGGTCTTAATTCTCCAAGAATTCCAAAGAGATTTGTGAAATCATCATTTCCCCAAAGTTCTTCGAAACGATCAGCTGTATCATCCAGCTTTGTAGCAAGAGCTTTTTCCTGAGGTTCAATCAGTTTTTCAACTTCATATCCTCCAGTCAAAATGATTCCTGCTTCACTACCCTGTTTTCTGATAATATTTGATGCTCGCTTAAAAGTAAGCACCGACTGCTCGAATCCTTCTTCTTTTGCGAATTCAGATAAAGCTTCAACTCTAGCTTTTAGAGCATTAACATCTCTGAATCCGGCACCTAAAGCAGCATCAACGACTCTTGTTTCATATCCTTGGCCTGTAAAATAGGCGCGGAGTCTGCTGGAAATAAAATCTCCAAGTTTTTCAAGAATCTCTGCTTTATCAAGTTTCCATTTAATATCCTTAGAATATCCGTCATAAGCCATGTCGAAAATTTCGAGGATGTCGACACTTAATCTGAATTCAAGGATCATCCGTATAATACCAAGGGCAGCGCGCCTGAGAGCGTAGGCATCGTTGGCACCGGTAGGTATTTTATTTAATCCGAAGCAACCGACGAGAGTATCGGCTTTATCGGTCATGGATATTATAGCTCCACCAATTGTGGAAGGTACAGGACTTTCTGGTCCTGCAGGGAGATATTGTTCGCTGATAGCTTTGCATACAACATCATCTTCGCCCTTTTTAGAGCCGTAGATTCCGCCCATCAAGCCTTGCAGTTTATCAAATTCATTAACCATTTCAGATACAAGGTCTGCTTTGGCAATTTTACCGGCGCGAGCCATTTCAGTCTGCAAATCAGGATCAATTTTGCCTGCGATTAATGCAGCCAGGCTTTCGAGTCTACGCGATTTATCGCCCATGGTTCCCAAAGGACCAAGGAATACTACGTGTTCAAGCTTTTCAAGCCAGACACCAAAATCTGTATCTAAATCTTTAGCCCAGAAGAAACGAGCATCTTCAAGTCTTGCTTTAAGAACTTTTTCCCATCCCTTACGAACCAGATCCATATCTTTAGGTTTCAGATTTAAAGTACATAGAAAATGAGGAAGCAGGTTTCCGTCAGAGTTCTCAATACCGAAACATTTCTGATGGCTTTCCATACTTGTCAGTAAAACTTCTTTAGGAAGTTCAAGGAAAGATTCTTCAAAATTTCCAATGATAGGCATGGGGAATTCAACAAGGTTACTGACTTCTTGAAGCAGACTGTCCTTCCAGACAACAGACCCGTTAAGCGCGGAAGCAAGTTTATCTCCTTCAGCGCGTACGAGTTCTCCTCGTTTTTCCGGAGAAATAACTACAGAACATTTCTGCTCAATAATATTGAAATAGTCAGAAGCAGAAGCAATATCCCATGGACCGGCACCCATGACACGATGTCCGTAGGTTTTCCGTCCTGAAGTAAGTCCTGCCAATTCGAAGTCTACAACTTGGTCGCCGCAAAGGCACAACAGCCAACGCAGCGGTCTACCAAATGTGAACTCGAGACTGCCCCACTTCATCTTTTTAGGAAATGAAAGCTTTTTAATTGCGGTGATACACATCTCAGGAAGAATAGAAATAGTTGCAGCGCCGCCGACTGTTTTTTTGGCTCCGAGATAGTCACCTTTATCAGTTTTGATAAGATAAATATCTTCGAGTTTGATTCCTTGAGATTTAACGAATCCGTCACAGGCTTTAGTTGGTTTTCCGTCAGCATCGTAAGCTATTCTAGCAGGAGGCCCTGATACTTCCTCTTCAACTTTTCTCTGATCGAGTGCGATGTCTGTGACAAAAACACTAAGTCTGCGAGGAGTGGCAAAAGCGGCTACTTCTGCAAAATCAATCATGTGTTCTTTAAGAAGATCACTGAAAATATTTTTAATATCCTCGCCCAGACGTGGAACAAAGCGGGCGGGCATTTCTTCAATACCTATTTCGAGAATAAAATCGGCCATATCTAATTCCGTTTTTTTTAATCGTTTTCAAGCATGGGGTAATTTAATTCTTCGCGCTGTGCGGAATAAAGTCTTGCTGCAGCGGAAGCTAAAGTACGCACTCTGCCTATATATGTTGCCCGTTCGGTAATGGATATTGCACCGCGAGCATCAAGCATATTGAAAGTGTGAGAACATTTTAGACAATAGTCGTATGCGGGACGGGGAAGCCGTTCTTCGCATAGTCTCAAACTTTCAGCTTCATATTTATTGAATAGATCAAGAAGCATGGCTGAATCGCTGAGCTCAAAATTATATTTAGAATTCTCAACTTCGTTCTGATGGAATATTTGACCATAAGTGATCTTGTCGTTCCACATCAAATCATAAACGGATTCTTTGCCCTGCAAGTACATACAGAGTCTTTCAAGACCGTAAGTCAGTTCAACGGAAACAGGGCTGAGGTCAAGTCCTCCGACCTGCTGGAAGTAGGTAAATTGAGTTACTTCCATACCGTTAAGCCAAACTTCCCAGCCAAGTCCCCATGCACCCAGTGTAGGAGATTCCCAGTCATCTTCTACAAATCTGATGTCATGTGCAGCAGCATCTAGACCGAGAGCTTCGAGGCTCTTGAGATAGAGGTCCTGAACATTGTCAGGGGAAGGTTTTAAAATAACCTGAAACTGAAAGTAGTGCTGAAGCCTGTTTGGATTTTCTCCGTAACGTCCATCAGTAGGACGGCGGGACGGTTCCACATAAGCAGCATTCCAAGGCTCAGGTCCGATAACTCTGAAAAAAGTTGAAGGATTGAATGTTCCGGCCCCTACCTCAATATCAAGAGGCTGAACCAGACAACAACCGTAATCAGACCAAAAGTTTTGCAACGTAAGTATAACATTCTGAAAATTCATTAAATCCCTCACATCTAGAAAAAAACCAAACTTTCTATAGAGTCATTTTTTATATAAATACTATTTGTACAATATAAAAAATGTCCGACTTCTTAACAATTAATAACAGAAATATTTTAGACTTTTTCAAGAAATTTTAAATTAGAATAAGCCTCAAGATTAAGCACAATGTTTATTGCTGCACTTTGAACCAGATAGACATTTAACTTCACTAAATTTTTCGATAACCACTTTCTTCCCAGACCAAACCCATATGATATGCCATGAATTTATCCATTACTGAAAAACATTCTTGCCGTATTTCATATGGAAGGTTCACAGGCATCCAATTAGAAGGACCTGTATCCTGAATCCATGCTAAAGTCCGTATGGTTCCAGCCCCAACAGAATCCCCACTCCTGCCGTTGTCACATTCTGAGCAGGTTATAACACCTTTCTCAATATCAAAAACTACAGGTCGTGCGCTGAATAGAGGTTTGCCGCATCGCGCGCAAATTGTAAAGTCAGGATTGTATCCTTGTTCAAATGCAACCTTTGCTCTGAAAAACAATGGGAAAAAATCATCCGGTTCTGAACTTTCGATAACATCCAGAGTTTCAGATAAAAGATCAAAAACTCTTCGACTGCTTTCCTTTTCTGTTCCGGCTGATTCTATAAACTTTAAACAATTAGCAGCAAGCCCAGTTTTCCGGAGGTTTGTTCTTATTTCAGGATAGCTTTTCATAAGGCTTCCTTCTTTAAGAACCTGATAAGCACCCGTTTTATTGGTTTCGATCTTAAACAAAACCTGTGAAAAAGGCTCTAAGCAACCGCCGAATCTTTTACGACTTCTGCTTCCGCCAAATGCAAAAGCTGTTTGAACACCACGAGAAGCTGAAAGAAAACGAACCCAAAGATCATTTTCTTTAAATTTTCCTGTTTTAAGAATTAAAACTTTATCCGTTGTTTCCATTTTTTAAACGCTGAATTTCCTATTCGGAAATCGGAAACTCGATGGTTTTAACTTTTCCTTTTGCAACATCAAGAACTAAAGGCTTACCATCAGAAACAACCTCGACTCCGCCGGCATTTCCGAATTTAATCTTTAAAGATTCTTTGTATGGCAATGAAATGCTTTCAGTTTCTTGCAGAACGAATTCTTGGTTCTTACCGTCAGTAACGGCCTCTAACCAACAAGCTTCTCCAGATTTAGCTGTAATAACAACTGTATTTGTTACTATTGGTTGAATTGCCGCAACAGGAATTTCTTTTTGTTCGCTTGTAGAAGCTGATTCTTCCGGTTCAGAAATAACTACAATGTTTTCAATTGAGTCAGCAATTGGAGCTTCTTCCTGTACTGTTTCAAGTGAATCTTCAACTGGTGTTTCGATAGATAACTCGTCATTTTGTTCATCAACAGCTACATTTTCAACAATTTCTTCAGTTACCACGATCTCTGTTTTGTTGTTGTTCCAGAAATCCAACAATGCGTTATCATGAAGATAATACACAAGCCCTGCGAGAACTGCGATTAGAATTAGAATTAAAAAAATCGAAGACATAGATGTTTTAGTGGAAACATCTGAATAATCACTTCGAGCCAAGTTTTCGTCGATGGAAGGATCCTGAATATTTTTATCAGTACTACCGTCAACAGAATAAAATTTTGAGAATTCATCTCCAATTTCTTCTGAATCAAGCCCAAGCGCTTTGGCGTAATTTTTTATAAATCCTTTAGCATAGACAGGGTGTGGAAAATCTTTTTTATTGCCGTCTTCAATCGCATGAACATTCACACGGCTTAATTTGGTAAGCTCCATCATATGTTCAACGGTAAGCCCTTGTCGTTCTCTTTCCGCTTTTAATCGGGAACCAAGCTCTTTCAAATCCATACGGCCCTCATAATGATAGTCTGGCTGTTTTATTCAAAGAAAATCTGATTCTTTGAACTTGTCTTTCGACAACAGTTTTTCATTTTAAAAACGCAAAAAATATCCGCTTATAGTTTTCTTGAAAAAATTTACTTTATCTCGATAACGGCTTTCTCTCTCAGTTTATTTATAAAATCAACGAAAACTGCGTCCTGCTTTTCTCTATAAAGACGTTCATAGATATTATCTCTATTGTCAGCGAACGAATCTGATTTATTTTTTACAAAAGAATCAAGCTTAAGCAAAGCAGTTGATTCCTGAACTTTAAACGAGGTACTTATATCCCCGGGGTTAAGTCCATTTAATGCATCATGCCACGTTTTAGCAAGGTCATCCCATTCCAGCACACCAAGATCTCCACCGGTCCCGGCTCCAGGGCCAACAGTGTACTTATTTGCGGCTTCTTCAAAAGTCGTTTCTCCAGAAATGATTTCTTTTCTGATTTTATCTGCCGAAATATTTTCAGGAAAAAGTATTAATTTCAAGTGAACACTCTGTTTAACTTCTTCTTGTTGAGATTGAGTGCTGTTCCATACTCCTTGGATTTCTTCTTCCGTGACTACTACTTTATTTTTAACTTTGTATGATAAGAGTCTGTTTTTACGAATATCTTTCCGCAAAGTTTCTTTAAACCCTTCTAAGTTTGTTTTTTGCAATGCAAGTTGGCGTGCAAATTCTTCATCGGAAAACTTGCTTGCTTCTTTAATACGCTTGATTTCACCTTCGATATCTTGTTCTGAAATTTCGACTTTGAGTCTTTTCGCTTCCTGATCAAGAATCATTTCATTAATCATGCGGTCAAGTATCTGTTTTCTGATATTTTTAATTTGCTGAACTTCTACAGGAGAAATAGATTTCCCATTAAACTGTTTCATAATGGGAGCCATCTTTGTGTTCATTTCATACATGGTAATGATATCGCCGTTAACGACTGCTACAACGCCATCAACGATTTTTTCTTCTGCTCCGGAAAAGGACCCGAAGGAACTGATCAATATGACAAAAAAGACAATAATTACACGCTTCAATACGGCATCTCCCATAAAATATATAATATCGGTATGTTTCTTATCCGACTTTAAATTCGATCTTGTTTCCAGATATAATCCTTAGCAAGAATAACAATTGTTTTAACTAACTAAACCCTTTCATAGAAGTATGCAAGATTAGTAAAACTCTTAATTTTTATTCAGTCTTTGTGTTCTTATTTTCAGAGGCGACAGGGGGTTCAGTTTTTTTCTGTGGTAATAATTCTTTGCTGATTTTAATACTAGAATTAGCCAGTTTATTCTTAAGCCATAATTCAAATTTGTCATCCAGTTTACGTTCAAGAAGAACTTTTTCTACAGCGGGATAAGCTTGAAGAGGTGTTAACAAAGTGGCATCTTTTTTTTCTTTTAAAATTAAGCAAATAAATTCTTTTTCCTGTGTAATTACAGGACTTGCTTTTCCAGATTCAAGCTCCTGAACAAATGGTTCCCAAGTCGTTGGCAACTGTCCGTTTCTAACCCATATTTCTCTAACAGTAACCTGCTTCAAGTTGTTTGATATTTCTTCAGGAGAAATTCCTTTTCTAAATTGTTCAACCCCTTTAGTCACCAATTCGCGGCTGAATCCTTTTATCATTATAAATTTGAACCCTGCCTGCATATAGAAGTCAGATAAATGAGTGCGGTAGTATTCTTCTGCTTCTTTGTAATCAATTTTAATTTCAGGACGCAATATTTGACTAAAAAATTTATCCATTGCTAATTGATATTTGAGCTGACTGCGCCATGAATTGAGGTCAATATATTCTTCGATTAAAATTTGTTCAAATGCGTTTTCAGGATAATCAGAACGGACTTCGTCTTCCGCTTCTTTCAATTCTTTATCTGATACAGGGATATTCCGTTCTTCAAGTTCTTGTGAAACAAGCTCCTGTACAATGATATCGCCTAAAATTTGACCATATTCACTTCTGACCTGACTGACGGAAGGAACAAACCCTGCACTTCCGTCATGCATCAAATCATATTTATAATCCAACTGCGAAAGGTAAACAGGTTCACCGTTTACTCGTGCAACTATGCCCGGATCTTCTGTCTTGTTTTTGCATCCAAAGACAAAAAGAGAGGTCAGCATTAAAAGAATAATTATCTTTTTCATTTATAATTTCCGTACGTTATCACTATGATTTAAATTTGTTCAACTAACGGTTCAAGATTTTTACAAATTTGATTAAGTCCTGCTGCTATTTTAGTGTCTTTTTCAAAACGTATTTCAATACTTACAGGAGGCTTAAGGCGTGCTGAATTTTTATCATCAGCAATCCATTTCATCAATTTAACAGGTTCTACAGGATTTCGACTTTCTTCCCATGTCAAAACAACTCTGGCAGGAAATAAATCAGCTCTTGTAACTCCGAGACATGCTAAAGTTCGTTTCAGATAAAGTACTGTTATAAAATTTTCAACTTCTTCAGGGAAATGTCCAAATCTATCTTTAATTTCAGAGGCAAGTTCTTCTATCCGTGCTT
Organism: Maridesulfovibrio ferrireducens; assembly: GCF_016342405.1. Lineage (NCBI taxonomy): Bacteria > Pseudomonadati > Thermodesulfobacteriota > Desulfovibrionia > Desulfovibrionales > Desulfovibrionaceae > Maridesulfovibrio > Maridesulfovibrio ferrireducens. Next base: position 137,052 of record NZ_JAEINN010000007.1, read on the forward strand.
CTGTATTTGCCGAGGAAAGTGCCCGATAATATCTCAACCTTTCTCTGGCATCAGGAACATAGTCTTCAGGTAAATGGGCTTTAAAAACAAAATTCATTTCAGGATCTGTCGCAACAGTGCTGTCATCTCCCTTGATTCTGCGTACTTCTTCGTCAAGCATTTCAAGAAACAGGTCAAGCCCGACTTTTGCCATTTGTCCTGATTGAACTTCTCCGAGAATATTACCTGCACCGCGCAGTCTTAAATCTTCCATTGCAACTTTAAAACCTGCTCCCAGGTAATCAAGTTGAAGAATAATCTGCATACGTCGCTTAGCTTTTTCCGACAAAGAATCAAGAGATGAAACTACAAAATATGCGTACGCCTGTCGTGTGCTGCGTCCAACTCTGCCTCGCAACTGATAAAGCTGCCCAAGCCCGAACATTTGAGCCTGATCTACAATTAATGTGTTGGCATTGGGGAAATCAAGGCCGGATTCAATAATTGCGGTAGCTATAAGAATATCTAATTCTTTGTGCCAGAATTTATGAATAGTATCTTCTAAAGTCTTTTCTGACATTTGACCGTGAGCCATGCCGACTTTGGCATCAGGAGCCAATTTTTTAACAAATTCAGCAACCCTTTCAAGGCCCTGAACTCTGTTATGCACCCAGAAAACCTGTCCGCCTCTTTCAAGTTCACGCTTAACAACAGACGCAAGCATTGCTTCGTCTCGTTCAACTAAAGCTGTTTCAACTGGTTTGCGATCGACAGGAGGAGTTTCAATTGTACTCAGGCTTCGCACGCCGGATAATGATAACTGCAAGGTTCGGGGAATCGGGGTAGCGGTCAAAGTCAGCGCATCAATATTTTTACGCATTTCTTTAATACGTTCTTTATGCCTCACTCCGAAGCGCTGTTCTTCATCAAGAATGAGCAAACCCAGATTCGGAGCTTCTACATCTTTAGACAAAACTCTATGCGTGCCGATAAGAATGTCGAGGGTTCCTGAAGATAGTTGCTCGAGAACTCTTTTTTGGCTGGTCTTGGTTACAAACCTGCTGAGCATTCCAACTACAACCGGGAACCCTTCCATGCGTTGCATAAATGTTTGATAATGCTGTTCAGCCAGAACGGTCGTAGGGCAAAGCAGAATAACCTGTTTACCATCTAAGACGGCTCTGAAAGCGGCTCTTAATGCAACTTCAGTTTTTCCGAATCCAACATCACCGCAGACGAGTCTGTCCATAGGTTCAGGGCTTTCCATATCTCTGAATACATCTTGGATGGCCTTTTCCTGATCCGGAGTTTCTTCAAACCCGAAAGTACTTTCAAACTCCCAGTACATATCATCCAAAGGACCGTAGGCATATCCTTTGGCAACTTTTCTGTAAGCGTACATTTCAACAAGTTCACCGGCGATTTTCTCAATAGCCTTGCGGGCTTTATCACGGGTTTTAGACCAGCGTGTTCCGCCCAGCTTGTCCAGAACAGAACAGGTCCCTTCCGGACCTTTATATTTTTGAACAAGATTAAGCCTGTCGACCGGGACATATAATTTATCATCTGCATCAAAAAACAGCAGAAGATAATCATTAGAAACATCCCCTACTTTAAAATGATGCAGTCCGCCGAAACGGGATAAGCCGTAATCTCTATGGACAAGTAAATCTTCTGGAAGCAAATCTTCATAACTCGTCATTCCTTCAAAGGCTTTGTCCCTGATGCGGGTACCTTTGGCGGCTTGCGGCTGAAGAACGTCTTCTCCTAAAATAATGGTTTGATTCCACTCAAGTTCCATCCCGTTTTTAAGGGGCGAAATAAGTGCATATATTCCTCTGTTCATAGAGGAATACTCAGTTGAAATAGAGAGCTGTTCCGATTCAATTAGCGATAGAAATTTTTTCCGAGATCTGTCGGTTTTAAAACTGAGTACAGTTTGGAACCTGTCAGAGCTCCATTCTTTTAACCCTGCAACAAGAGCAGCCCATGGCCGCTTCATCTGTTCAGGTTTCCAAAAAATATCGGTGAATGCTGTCAGCGATCTTTCAGAAAGATCTATTCCGTCTTTTTCACGGCCTATGACCAGATCTTCATATACAATTTGTCTTTCATCGCGCCAGATGGATCTTGCTTTTTCTTCATTCCAGCAAATTGTATTAACAGGCCATTTACAACCGGAATGAGCAGATTTGTCGTGAAGAAAGGTTTTCCAGCTGTACTCATGGTCCTGAAGACGTAATCTTAAATTTGAAGCTGACGAAAGAACATAAACAGCATTTTTAGATAAAAATGATTTGAGGTCAGTACACTCAGGATAAAAAAGTCCGGGCCAGATCATTCCGTCCGCGTTGCCAACTTTTTCAAGAAGTTTTGCATGCCCTTCAGCAGAAATTTCTCCCGTCTTTTTCAAATGCTTCCATAGTGCTGCGGCTTCATCGATATTGTTTCCGGTCAGCATTGCCGGAGCAACAGGAAGCAAGGTCATTCCATCTAAATCGGCCTTCGAACGTTGGGATGAAGGGTCGAAAACACGAATTTCTTCTAATATATCACCAAAAAATTCTAATCTTAGCGGAAGGTCATATCCCGGAGCATAGATATCAAGGATATCCCCGCGCATGGACATTTCACCATAGCCAGAAACCAGTTTTGTTCTGGTATATCCCCATGAAACTAATTGTTCGATGAGGAGTTCCGGCTCCATCTCTTCGCCTTTGGAAAGATTAATATAATTATTTTCCAAAACTGAAGGCATAGGCCATTTGGGCAGTAAGTTGTCAACAGTCATCAGAACAGACTGTTTTCCGCCGCGCGTTAAAGCATGCAGGGCTGACCAGCGTTCAGACCATTCTGATGCAACAGGATTTTTACAAAGATAAGGAGGAAGGAAAACCCAATCTCTTTCCCATGCAGGAATAATTTTATTGTTTTCAGCAAGATCATTGCGGCTGAATAAAGTGATAAGCGCCTTCAGTTCAGCATATTCCCGTGCTCCCGGAGCAATCATTACAACTGATTGACCTCTGGAGTGTAAATTATGCGCAGTAAACGCCTGTGTCCCGGGACCACTTTTAAAAATTCGTGCAGTGTTTCCGCCTCCGGCAGCAAAAGCGGTAAATTCGGAAGGTAAAGACAATTTGGCTCCAAAATTATTATGAAAAGGAAAGGCCGTCCTCCCGATAATTCAGGGGACGGCCTTTTTTTGCAGAGAAACTGTTCTGTTGTCCAGTAAATAGACGTAAATCGCAATATTTACTGGTGGCAGACATATCAAATCATGGCAATATGCAGCTAAATATAGGATCGTAATCGTTCCTTAATCATACACAACAAGTTGGAAGATTTGATTAAACCTGTGCTAATAATTCCTGCTCATCACCTGAAAGAAGTCTGTTAAGATCAAGTAAAATAAGCAGTCTGTCTTCAAGTTTGCCTACCCCACTGATATATTCAGATTCCAGCCCGGAAACAACAGGCGGTGGTGGTTCAACAGTGTTTGCCGGGATTCTGAGAACCTCGGAAACTGAATCGACAACAAATCCGACTATCATATCGCTGATTTCAATAACGATAATACGAGTATTTTGATCATGTTCTCTGATTTCGAGACCAAACTTACTTCTTAAGTCAATGATTGGAATTACCTTCCCGCGAAGGTTGATTACACCTTCAACGAATACAGGAGCCCGGGGAACTTTGGTGATTTCCATGGTTCGGATAATTTCCTGAACCTTAAGGATATCCACTCCGAACTCTTCTTCGGCAATGCTGAAGGTGACTAGCTGGATAAGTTCGGCGTCTTGCCTTTTCTTATCTTCTTCCATTCATGCCCCCTGTTAGTTGCTATTGCAGTGCACAATCAAAATATTTTGATCATGTAAAAATATTTTTAAAAATAATCTATTCATATTTAATCAGTATATTATTATTCATCTGAAATATTTGCAAGCTAATCATAAAATTATAAAACAATTTAATCAAAATTTTTTATTCAGAGAAAATTGACTACTGGCCCAGAAATGACTACCTAGAAAATTGATTAGCAGAAAATAGCAATAAGGCGAAGACTCAGGAGGGTATGAACTCGCATGGCTCAGTTTTCCCCAACGGATAATGTTACCTTGGAAGATCAGATTAAATCATTAGCAAATGATGAGTTGCTTGACTTCTGGGAAGAAACCCAGTTTCTCGCGAAAATGTTAAATCAAGAAAACCAAGAAGATGTTCCATACAGTCCCGAATATGAACGATTAATTTTGCAGGAACTGCAACTTAGATCGTGTATGAAATCGTTATCACCTTAGACAAATTTAAAGGCCCGCTTAAAGCGGGCCTTTAAATTTTGAATTAAATTAAACAGAATCCCCGACCGGTCTGCGTCCAACGCTGAAGTAAGCAAAACCGTTACTGCCTAGGTAAGACGGGTCGTAAAGATTTCTACCGTCAAATATAACCGGAGCAAGCAAGGCTTCTTTTATTTTATCAAAATCAGGATTTCTAAACTGATTCCAATCGGTCACAACCGCAACAGCATTTGCCCCTTCAAGAACTTCATACTGGTTGTGTACGATCTCCACCAGATCATTATCACGCAAAATTTCTTCTGCTTTTATATGAGCAACTGGGTCAAATGCTTTAATTTTCATTCCTGCTTCAGTCAGCTCTGAAATGATAGATAAGGCAGAAGATTCTCTCATATCATCAGTGTTAGCTTTAAATGCAAGTCCCCATATTGCAAGGGTTTTACCTCTAACTCCACCCTGAGGTTCAAAATAATCCAGAATCTTGCGGGAAAGCATTTTTTTCTGTCTGTTATTAACAGAATCCACAGCTTCAATAAGCTCAGGTCTGGCGCCGACCTCTTTAGCTGTATTGATCAGGGCCTTCACGTCCTTAGGAAAACATGATCCACCGTAACCTACGCCGGGGTAGATGAAATAATATCCAATGCGGTGATCAGAACCTATGCCGAGTCTGACTTCGCGCACATTAGCTCCGACGAGTTCACAAATACCGGCCATTTCATTAATAAAAGAAATTTTTGTGGCCAGCATGCAGTTCGCTGCATATTTAGTCATTTCCGCACTTCTGGTACCCATAAAAATGAGTTTTTCTCTACTACGGGCATAAGGTGCGTATAATGTCTCGAATTCCTTACAAGTTCCTTTTTTTTCAGTGCCGACAACCACCCTGTCCGGCTTCATAAAGTCGCTTACAGCATCCCCTTCTTTTAGAAATTCGGGGTTTGAAGCGACATCAAACTCAAGATTCAAACCTCTTTTTTCAAGTTCTGCTTTAACTATTGAGCGGACTTTATCAGCCGTTCCAACCGGAACGGTAGATTTGTCTACAATAATTTTAGAGTCGGTCATGGTCTGCCCTATTTCGCGGGCAACATTTTCCACAAATCTCAGATCACAACTTCCATCTGAGCTGCATGGAGTTCCGACAGTAATAAAAACAAAACGGGCTTTATCCAGTCCTTCTTTAAGACTGGTGGTAAAGAAAAGTCTTTGATCTTCATAGTTTCGTTTAACCAAGTCTTCAAGGCCCGGTTCAAAAATATGAATTTTCCCCTCTTTAAGAGTCTTAATAACGTCTGGATTTACATCAACACACCAAACATGGTTTCCCATTTCTGCAAAACATGCTGCGCTGACAAGCCCGACATATCCGGTTCCTACTATACATATGTTCATTATTTGTTCTCTCGATAATTCTTTACGTTTAAAAAAACGTCACTAACAGTCCGGCCAAAAAAGTCAAATCAAGCAGATCGTCTGCAAGCTGTGACACAGCGGATAACGCCAGTATATTTTTAATGTCAACTAGTAAATAGTTGCGCCAATATGACAGTTGCCATCAAACACCAATGACTATATTGTCCTTCAACAAAGTCGGATTATACTAATATGCTATGTAAAAACAAATTAATTTCGACAATAAAAATAAAGTTTGTTCACCGGAGGATATAACCATGCCACTCTTATGCGTCAATGTTGATCATGTTGCAACAATCAGACAGGCTAGACTAGGAACAGAACCGGACCCGATAGTTGCAGCCGCTATGTGCGAACTGGCAGGAGCAGCCGGAATCATCATGCACCTGCGTGAAGACAGAAGACACGTTCAGGATAGAGATGTTGATCTTATTGCGCAGACTATTCAAACAAAATTTAATTTTGAAATGGCTGCAACTGACGAAATGCAAGCCTTCGCACTCAAAATAAATCCCGTCACTGTGTGTCTTGTCCCTGAAAAAAGAGCGGAACTCACAACCGAGGGCGGTCTAAGTTGCGCCGGGCATGAAGATAAACTGAAAAAATATCTTGCTCCGATTCATGATGCAGGAATCAAATCAAGTCTTTTCATCGATGCAGATCCGGCACAAATTAAAGCTTCACATGAGATCGGCGCCGATTATGTTGAGATTCATACTGGTCATTATGCCGATGCTAAAACCAGATCAGAACAAAAACTAGAGCTGAACAGAATCATCGACGGTATAAAAAGAAGTCAGGATCTCGGCCTTAAAGTTAATCTCGGCCATGGTCTCAATTATACCAATATCCTCGATTTTGCTAATGTTCCGGGAATTTGTGAATATTCCATCGGGCATTCAATTATGGCTCGTGCAATCTTCGTCGGTATAGATCGCGCTGTAAAAGATATGGTTGAAATTATCAGGACATTTGTGGATTAGAAATGATAGTAGGCCTCGGAATAGATTTAACAGAACTTGATCGCATAGAAAGCTCACTGGAGAAATTCGGTGAGCGCTTTATGCGTACTTTTCTTACTGAAAAAGAAATCAGCTTAGTTCCCGAAATAAACAAGATTCAACATCTTGCAGCTAGATTTGCCGCAAAGGAAGCCGCTGTGAAGGCCTTAGGTACAGGATTTGCTGAAGGAATTACCTTTAAGTGTGTTGAAATTTTAAATCTTAAATCCGGTGCTCCTGAGTTGGTCTTTAATGGAAAGGGGCTTGAGCGATCCCGTGAATTAGGTGTAGAAAGAATACTCATATCAATTACACATGGACGAGACTCCGCTGCGGCTGTTGTAATTCTTGAGAAGTAACATACGGGGGTAATTATGTTTTCATCGCTTCCTACGCCTGTCGAAATGTCGGGTTGGGATCAGGCTGCAATTAACGATATAGGTATCCGTGGTGATATCCTTATGGAAAATGCCGGCCGTGAAGCTACCGCCACCCTTCTCAAGGAATACGGTCCTGTTAAAAACAAATCAGTCCTCATTATCTCGGGTTCAGGGAATAATGGCGGTGACGGCTTTGTCATAGGCAGGCATCTGGCTGACCTCGGCGCAGAAATACTGATTCTGCACACCGCGCCTAAAAATAAATATAAAGGCGAAGCTTCATATCATCTTAAGCTCGCAGTAAAATCCGGTGTTCAGCTTAAATATTTTCGTATCACTGATAAAATCAATATTCCTGAATCTGATATTATCATTGATGCTCTGCTTGGAACCGGTTTTGATAATGAATTGCGGCCATTTGCCAAGGCTGTGGTCGATGCAATAAACAAGGCAAAACAGCGTTCTTTTGTTTTGGCGATCGATATTCCTTCCGGTCTTAACGGACTTACCGGAAAGCCTCATCCTGTAGCCGTCAACGCCCATGCTACAGTGACATTTGAAGCTGCAAAAGTCGGGCTGAGTCTTCCCGAAGCTAAACCTTTCACTGGAAATCTTATTGTCAAAAAGATCGGTATTCCAAGTAAGGTTAAAGAAGATCATCCTGTTGCTCATTATTTAATTAATGATAAAATTTTTGATCAGCTCCCTTCTCTTACTCCGACCATGCACAAAGGAACTTCCGGTCATGTTCTTATAATCGGAGGATCAATAGGGCTCACCGGGGCTTTGCAGCTTTCAGGGCTTGGAGCTTTAAGAGCCGGCGCCGGCCTCGTTACCCTTGCCTGCCCTGCGGGGCTCGCTTCTCAAGTGAAAACATACATGCCGGAACTGATGACTATGGGGCTTGGTTCTGGTGATCACTGGGATGATCAGGCTGTTGAAGAACTTCTTCCGCTGCTTGAAAATTATGATGCGATAGCTATTGGTCCGGGGCTGGGCAGAGCTGAAGGAGCCATGAATCTTGTTGAAGCAATAGTTTCTGCAGGACATCCTCCGGCTGTTTTTGACGCGGACGCTCTTTATGCTTTATCCAGAAGATCACACCTTTTGATCTCAATTGACGAAAATTCTATTTTTACTCCGCACCCCGGCGAAATGGGACGGCTGGTTAATAAGAGTATCGCTGAAGTTGAAGATTCACGCATTGAAACTGCTCATCAGTACGCAGTTTCAAAAAAAGTGATACTTGTTCTTAAAGGTGCCGGAACCGTGATAGGTTGCCCTGACGGTAAAATTGTAATTTCACCTATTTCCGCGCCTAACCTTGCTGTCGCGGGTTCAGGTGATGTGTTGGCCGGAATTATCGGAGCATTACTTGCCAAAGGAATTCCCGCTATGCAAAGTGCATGTATGGGGGTATACTTACACGGAAAATGTGGGCTTTATCTCAAAAAAAATTTTCCACACAGAGGAAATCTCGCATCTGAAATTGCCAACTCACTTCCCGAAGTACTTAAGGAGGAATTATGTTAACTGCTAAAGACATTATGACATCCGGAGCTCTTACTCTCACACCCGATTCCGAAGTAGCTCTCGCTGCAAAATTGTTGCTGGAAAAGCATCTGAACGGTGTTCCGGTTGTTGATTCAAATGGAAATCTTGTCGGCGTAATCTGCCAGAGCGATTTGGTAGCTCAGCAAAAAAGTATTTCAGTACCGTCTTTTTTCACAATACTTGACGGTTTCATCTCTCTGTCATCAAGTGATGATTTTGAAAAAGAAATCACTAAGATTTCAGCTACGAAGGTTAAACAAGCCATGACTCCTAATCCTGTAACCATAACACCTGAAACAAGCATTGAAAAAATTGCCGACCTGATGGTTGAGAAAAAACTTTATACTCTACCTGTTTTGGAAAACGGGAAGCTTATAGGTGTTGTCGGTAAAGAAGATGTTCTTAAGGTGCTGACTAAATCATCATGACAAAGAACCAGTTGATCATAAATCTGCCGGATGTGGAGGCGACGCTGAGATTCGGCTCTTTTCTGGCAGATTTCTTCCAAAAAAAGAAAGAATTCATTCCAATTTTTCTAAATGGAGATCTTGGAGCAGGAAAAACAACTTTTGTTAGAGCTTTTGTAGAATCTCTTCCCGGTGCGGAAAACGCAGAAGTAAGCAGTCCAAGTTTCAATATTCTTAATATATACCCCACAAAACCGCAGGTTGAGCATTTTGACCTCTATAGACTTGAAGGGCAATGTCCTGATGACGAGTTTTTTGATCTATTAAACAATAAAAACACTTTGACAGTTGTAGAGTGGATTCAGTATCTCAATATTGAATTTTGGCCTGATAACGCACTGCTCTTCACTTGGAAAGCTACCCCCACCGGTAGAAAAATCGAATTGACCCTTCATGGTTCAGCGACCCCCCTCTTCGAAGAGATTGCCACACTTCTCGATTCTTTTTAATAACTTACGTTGAATAAATGTGGTAAGGAGATAATGTTCAAATGAACATAGTAGTACAAAAATTCGGAGGAACCTCAGTAAGGAACCTCGAATGTATGAAGCAGGTACTGGAAAAAGTCATGGTACCTTACGAACAAGGCAACAAGGTCATTGTCGTTTTATCTGCAATGTCCGGGGAAACTAATAGATTGATTGCTCTTGCAAAAGAATGGTCAAAAACTCCCGACCTTGCGGAAATGGATTCTCTTGTTTCAACAGGTGAACAAGTTTCAACCGCTTTGTTTACAATGCTCCTTAAAGATAAAGGGATTAAAGCCCGCTCTCTTTTAGGTTTTCAGATCCCCATCAAGACAAATTCATCTCATTCCCGTGCTCGAATTTTAGAGATGGACAGTGATGAAATTATTAGTCTTTTAGAAAAGCATGATATTTTAGTCGTCGCCGGCTTTCAAGGGTGTACGGAAGATAAGCGTATTACAACTCTGGGACGCGGTGGTTCTGATACATCCGCGGTTGCTATGGCTGCAGCTGTTAATGCCGATGTCTGCGAAATTTATACTGATGTTTCCGGTGTCTTCACTACCGATCCTAACATCTGTACTCAGGCGCGAAAGCTGGACACAGTTTCTTATGATGAGATGCTGGAAATGGCCAGTATGGGAGCAAAAGTTCTACAGATACGCTCGGTTGAATTTGCAAAAAAATATAATGTAAAAGTTCATGTTCGCTCAACTTTCAGCGATGAAATTGGGACGTTTGTCACTCAGGAGGATGAAAATATGGAATCGGTAATGGTTTCCGGCATTGCATATGATAAAGATCAGGCTCGCGTTACTCTTGCAAAAGTTCTCGATAAGCCGGGTGTTTCAGCGACTCTTTTTACCCCTCTTGCAGAAAACGGCATCCTTGTTGATATGATCGTTCAGAATCCGAGCCGTGACGGCCGTACTGATATGACCTTCACCATTCCAAGAGCTGACTTGGAAATTACTCTTGAAGTTCTTGATAGAATTAAAGACGAAATGGGTGCAGAAGAAATTCTTTATGATCAGAACGTATGTAAAATTTCTGTTATCGGTGTTGGAATGCGTAATCATTCCGGTGTTGCTTCTAAGGCTTTTCAGGCTCTCCGTGATGAAAACATCAATATCCTGATGATCAGCACATCTGAAATTAAAATTACTTGTCTTATTGAAGAAAAATATACTGAACTTGCCATCAGAACGCTCCACAACACGTTCGGGCTTGATAAAAGCGGGTCCGAAGAAAATATGCTGTAATTATGAAAACAATAAAGATATATGACACTACCCTGCGTGACGGAACTCAAAGCGAAGAAATCAACTTAACCGTACAAGACAAAATACGCATTACCAAAAAGCTCGATGAGCTGGGCGTACATTACATTGAAGGCGGATGGCCCGGATCAAACTCCACAGATAAGGAGTTTTTCGAGGAGATTACGAATTATCACCTTGAAAATGCCAGAGTTTCGGCTTTTGGTTCTACTCATAATACTCGGGTGAAGCCGGAAAATGATACTAATCTGGCTGCTCTAGTTGATTGTGGAGCTAAGGTTGTAACTCTTTTCGGAAAAAGCTGGGACTTTCACGCTACGAATGCTTTAGGTGTCAGTCTTGAACGAAATATTGAACTGATCAGTAATAGTATTGGATTCATGCGCAAGCATGTCGAAGAACTGTTCTTTGATGCTGAGCATTTTTTTGATGGATTTAAAGATAATCCGGAATTCACATTGGCATGTTTGAAAGCGGCCCACGATGCAGGATCTGATGTTCTTGTTTTGTGTGATACTAACGGCGGAGCATTGCCTGAAGAAGTTGCTGAAGCTTGTAAGATTGTGCTTTCTAAGATTCCCGGATCAAAGATCGGGATTCATACCCATAATGACTGCGAGCTTGCCGTTGCCAACGCTCTTACAGCGGTAAGCAATGGAGCTGTGCAGGTTCAGGGAACCATAAATGGATATGGTGAAAGGTGCGGTAACGCTAACCTCTGCTCCATTATCCCGAATCTTGAACTTAAAATGGGTTTTAATGCTATTGGTAAAGATAATTTGATTAAGCTTAAAAGTGCTTCAAATTATGTTACCGAAATTGCGAACTTACGTCCGTTTCTCAGACAACCGTATGTCGGCGCCGCTGCTTTTGCTCACAAAGGCGGCGTTCACGTCAGTGCGGTCATGAAAGATTCAAAAAGCTACGAACATATTGACCCGCTTTTAGTTGGCAATGATAGACGAGTTCTGCTTTCAGACCTTTCAGGCAAAAGCAATATTCTCTACAAAGCTAAACAGTTCGGGTACAATCTAGATAAAAATGATCCAGCTGTAAGAACAATCCTTGCAGATATTAAAGAACGCGAAAGCATCGGTTTTGAATACTCCGCTGCCGAAGCCTCTTTTGAGTTGTTATTCTTTAAAGCCATGGGATGGTCCAAGAGATATTTTGAGTTCATCAACTTCTTTGTGGTTGATGCCAAGCGTAAAGAAGATAATGAGCCATTCTCCGAAGCAACTGTAATTGTTAAAGTTCACGGTCAGGAAAACCATACCGCAGCATCCGGTGATGGACCTGTTAATGCTTTGGATAAGGCCTTGCGTAAGGCTCTTGAGCAATTTTATCCCAGTTTGAAAGATGTCCGGTTACTCGACTTTAAAGTACGCGTGCTTACTGGAGCAATCAGAGATACCGAAGGCACAAGCTCAAATGTCCGCCTGCTCATCGAATCTTCAGATGGTAAGAGTCAATGGACAACAATGGGAGTCAGCAACAACATTATCGAAGCAAGCTGGCAGGCTCTCGTAGACTCAATTAATTACAAGCTCTTCAAGGATGATCCGCAAAAATGGCCAAGCTCAATGTAAACGGTGTAACGATTGATAAGCCTAGTAAGATTTCGATCTTATGTGATAACACCACCACAAGTGATTCTCTAGGTAAAGAATGGGGGCTTTCTATGGCCTTAAACCTACCTCAAGATGATCTTTGGTTGTGGGATTGTGGTGCTGGTTCACTTTTCCTGCAAAATGCACAAGAAATGAAAATTGACACAAATAAGGCGAAAGGGATTGCACTCAGTCATGGTCATTGGGACCATTCCGGAGGCATGGATGCTCTTATGGAGACTGATTTTTTAGGTCCGGTCTATGCGCATCCCAATTTTGCTGCAAAACGGTATTCAGTCCGTGCTGAAGGTGAAGTCAAAGATGCTTCTTTCCCTTGTGAATATCCGGGAACCATAATCGTTCGCGATTATACTGAGCTGGATGATGGGTTATTCATGATCACCGAAATACCTCGCATAGCCGGTCTTTTTGAGGCTACTGGGGGACTGTTCACCGACCCTGAATTGACAACCACAGATCATGTCCCCGACGATGCCTTTTTGTTAATGATGACCAAATCCGGTCCGGTCGTTATTTTAGGATGTTGTCACAGTGGACTTGCCAATAGTCTTTATCACCTGCGTGATTTGACAGGGCTTGAATCAGTGCACGCTATTATCGGCGGACTTCATCTTTTTAAAACTGATGTTAATGAATTTGAAAGCACCGCTAAAGTGATTGAAGAATTTAATCCTAAACTTGTTGCTGCCGGACATTGCACAGGTGAAAAAGGTTATGGATTTCTAAAAAACAAACTTTCATGTGATGTTCATCAGATGGGGTCAGGCTCTGTATATGAATTTTAATCATATGTTCTGATCAGTCGTTTTTATGGTTTTACATAATCGAAATGCCCCTTGGAAAAATTAATTTCTAAGGGGCATTTTTTATAGACTTTAATATTTTAACTACAAATCAAATCCAAGTAGTTCGCTCAGTTCAGCGGAAACAGTGCCATTCTGAGCCTTATCCCAATAGCAATTTTGCAACTTCCAAATATTCAAAGAAAATTCAATTGTTTTAGCTTTGCGTAATACCTCTACAACTTTATCCCACATGAACACCTGATTATGCAGCATATCGCAAAGAGTAATAGACATGCGCTCTGTTAAAGCTGCTGAGTCAGGATGATCACGTCCTGTTTCTTTAATAAAGGCCATAAAATCATCACAGGCCAAAACGTCCGTAAACAAATAGGTCCAGACAAGAGGTGACCAAAGTTCTTTCCATTTTTGAACCCAGATTTGCGTTGATTGATAATCTTCATACCCTAAGAAAATATCAGGCCCATATTCGATGACAGGTAACAGTTTTCGATCCCAGCTGTTATCTGATACGCGTTTAACCCAAGCCATTGAAAGAGACTGTCTTTTTTTCCATGATAACTGATCAAGCTTGAAGACTTCACTGTATCCGTTTTTTATTCCTTTAATCTGAACTTCACCGGAGATTACACTAGGCTCCTTCGTCCATTCCCATTTATAAGTATTAACAGCGGATTCAAGGGACCATCTGATTGCGGCCTCCCCTTTCAACCTTGAACCTAAATTACTTTCAAGTGTTATCGAAACGGAAGCCCCGGGCCAATCTACACGCCCTTCTTCACCCGGAACAGGGAATGCACCTTCTGCGGAAAGTCTTATAAGACCCTGCGCTATTAAACTTCCCGAAGTATCTTTTTGTGGTTTAATTTTACTGTTCCAAAGATCCACACCTGAACCGTATCTTTCTTCGTTGGATTTGGCTTCGGCCATAATTTGTAAAAACTTCTCCTCAAGACCGATCAGCCCAGTACTTTCGGCTATTTCCATAGCTCTAAGAACAAAGGACATATCATTTAACGGTTCAAGTCGAGCCAGATCATCAAAAAACCATCCACAGCTTGCAAATGAAGATAAGGCCCATTTTTGCATGGATAAAAGCTTCCACCCTAAATCAGCCTGAAGCGAACCTTCTTTGCACTTAAAGTAAAGCTTGAAGAAATCAGCTTGATTTATAGATCCGCTAAGCACCGCTCCATATTCCACTAAAGCTTCGCGAGAATCATTAAAGACATTCTTGCCAACTGCAAAAAAATGTTTGTCCATCAAAGTTTTAATTTCATTCAACCCGTCTCTAAGAGGCTTTCTCCATTGCTGATTCCACCCGTCATGGCCTCCGGTGCAACAGCCGCAATCAGAGCGCCATCTCTCAACGCCGTGATAGCAGCTCCATGATGAATTTTCACGTATTTTGACTTTTCTGGTAGGCGGATTTTGCGCAAGATATGCACCGTAGTTAGTCAGATTAAGGTCATCCCGGCCAGTAGCTCCTTGCGATAAAACATAGGCAAGAGCCATTTCTCCGAACTCAAAATGATGACCATAGGTTTCACCGTCCGTGCCTATTGAAAGCAGTCCCTCACCCGAAGCGCCAGAAAGTTTATTCCAGAAATCTTCACCATTTTTAAGGAGTCCTTCAAAAGCAACCGCCTGCGATAATCCTCCGTCATAGAAAAAAACAGATATAGTTTTGCCTGACGGAAGTTCGACAAGATAAGGTTCTTTAATATTAAGTGATCCTTCGTCTACCTGATGCCAATCATTTGAATTCAGTTCAGCGAGGGCTTCTGCCTGACGCGGAGCAAGCAATGTGTAAACGACACCTTGTGCGGCGAGAGCTTCAAGAGAGGCGGTGTTACAGGCCGTCTCAGAGAGCCACATGCCCTCAGGTTTACGATTAAATCTGGATTCAAAATCGGCTATTGCCCAGGCTACCTCGGTTTCCTTATCAAGGTCAGAGGCAAGCGGCATGATCACATGATGGTAAATCTGGGCTATAGCATTTCCATGTCCCCAGCGTTCAATACTTTTTGCATCGGCTTCAATTATTTTTGCGTAAAGTTCAGGCTCAGCTCGCTCAATCCAGCGAAAAAGAGTCGGGCCGACATTAAAACTCATCCATTCATAACAATTTATTATATCAAATATTCCTTTGTCACCCATGCGTCTTGCCCAGGCTAAAGGTCCGTAGCTTTCACTACAGATTCTTTCATTCCAGTGTCTGAAAGGAGCAGCACTCCCTTCTGGAAATATCATATCCAGCCAAGGATCTTCACGAGGGGGCTGATAAAAATGCCCATGAACGCATAAAAATTTTCCAGACATTTGGACCTCACTATTCATTATTTTATTAGTTATATATCCTAAATTACGTTTCAAATCCATTCTTAGTGATTCAAAGTATACTTTTAAATTATAGAATCAAACCCTATCACACTCAATAATTATAACAATAAATTCAGCGCCGAATTACTTTTTCTGTTTTGATTATTATTTCCACAAAAAAAAGCCTCTTGTTTTTTCACAAGAGGCTTTTTAAAAAATCATTTATATAAATTACTTAACACTGAAAAGTTTTAATGGAGGTTTAGTTTTTCTTTTAGGTTTTTGATTTTTATCAGTGACTCCTTTTGGAATCTTTGCAAATAAATTTTCACAGCTATAACATTCCCAGTGCTTATCTCTTTCTTGTAATCGAATTAAAACACCTTCCTGATCATAACAGACCTGACAATAAGGACCGGTTACATCAGAATCCTCTTTGATCCAATATTTTTGACCATCAAAATCCATGCACTCGGCAAGATCCAGAATATCAGAAACTTCTTTAATTTGAGAGCGTAACTCTTTGTTTTCGCTATATAGATCGAGGTAATCTTCTTGAATAATTTTTAAAAGATTTATTGCTTCTTCATTGCGTTCTTCCCGGAAGAGTTCAAGAACTTTGCGGAAATTAGTGGCATGAATGGTTTTATTTCTCATGATATACGCCCTCTTTTGCTTACAATATACAAGGCAACTTAAATATTATATCGGCAGAGTGAGAATATCCTTTAGATATTGAACTATATTTTTTGCTGCCATTGACAGGTTGTTGCAGGATTCATATATCAACAATACATTTTTTAGCGAAATCAGTTTAATTTTTGCTAAAAAATATTGCTTTCAACAATGAACATTTTTCTTTCTAATAAAGAGGAATGAGATCAGGAGTAAATATGGACGAATCAATTAACAAATTTAAAAGAGTTCTTGAAGAACATCACGAATGGCCTTGCGAATACACATTTAAATTTATTGTCCCTTCAAAGTCGCTTGATGAATTGAAAAGTCTTCTCGAAGGCATTGTCCATTCTGAAAAAGACTCCAAGACGGGCAAATATACCAGTGTAACCGCGACAGTTACCGCGGATTGCTCAGATTTTATTTTGAATTTTTATCAGAAAGCCGCAACCATTGAAGGACTTATTTCTTTATAATTAAATTGTAACAATTCACCGTTATGCAGGATGAAGGTTGACTTCCTTCTGTCCTTGTTTAAAAATGACGCGGCTTCATTATACATATATATAATAAATATATATTTTCGAGCTTGCTGTTTAAGCATTCTACTTAAGTCCAACCTACTATTATCTAAAGATTAATTATTAAATTAGTTGTCTATTTTGGTGATGTAGGGTGTTCTTAATTTTGATATTTTCGACAACTTAATAAATTTATCCAATGTTTTAAAGATACTCCCGGAGGATTTTCTAAGCGATGAGCGATTACAAAAAGACCCTGTGTCTGCCCAAAACAAAATTTCCAATGAAGGCAAACCTCAAACAGCGCGAACCTGAAATGCTTAAGCGCTGGGAAGAGACCGGGGTTTATAATAAAATGGTCGAGGCGAATAAAGATGCAGAGCAGTATGTTTTGCATGACGGCCCTCCGTACGCCAACGGGCACATTCACATGGGTACTGCCATGAACAAAGTGCTTAAAGATATCATCGTTAAATCCCGCAACATGCAAGGTCAGAAAGCCGAATACGTTCCCGGATGGGATTGTCATGGTCTGCCTATTGAACATAAGGTTTCGCAGGATCTTAAGAAAAAGAAAAAAGATCTCCCTACTCTTATTATTCGCAAACTTTGCCGTGAATACGCGCTTAAATATGTAGATATTCAGCGCAAAGAATTCAAACGCCTTGGCGTAATGGGCGTATGGGATAATCCATATCTTACACTGAAACCAGAGTATGAAGCGGCTACAGCACGTGAACTCGGACGCTTCATGGAAAATGGTTCTGTAGTAAGAGGAAAAAAACCTATTCACTGGTGCTGCTCATGTAAAACAGCCTTGGCTGAAGCAGAAGTTGAACACGAAGATCATACTTCGCCATCAATTTATGTCCGCTTTCCTCTAAATGATCCGAAAGTTCTGGAAGTTCTTCCTTCAGACATTTCATCTAAGATGGATCTGTCCCGTACATTTGTTTGTATCTGGACCACTACTCCGTGGACATTGCCCGACAATATGGCTGTGGCTCTGCATCCTGAATTTGATTACTGCGTCGCCGAAGTAAATGGTGATTTTTATATACTTGCTGAAAGACTTCTTCCTGTTTGCGCAGAATCTTTCGGTTGGGATAAGTATAATGTCCTCGGAACCTTTGAAGGAGCTAAACTTGAAGGCGCAGTTGCGGATCATCCTTTCTACGACAGAAAGTCTCCTATAGTTCTAGCTGATTATGTAACTTTAGACAGTGGTACAGGCTGTGTTCACACGGCTCCCGGCCATGGTCGCGAAGACTTTGAAACAGGAAACCGCTACGGACTTGAAGTTTATTCTCCGATTAATAATGACGGAGTTTTCCTCCAGGAAGTTGAATTTTTCGCGGGACTTAATGTTTTTGAAGCTAACCCTAAAGTTATTGAAAAGCTTGAAGAAGTGGGCAATCTCCTTGCACGTGAAAACATTACTCATTCCTATCCTCATTGCTGGCGTTGTAAAGAGCCGGTCATTTTCCGCGCAACCACACAGTGGTTCATTTCAATGGAAAAGAACGACCTGCGCAAAAACACGCTTAAAGCTATTCAGGACGATGTAAACTGGATTCCAGCCTGGGGCGAAAACCGCATCTTTAAAATGATTGAAAACAGACCTGACTGGTGTATTTCACGTCAGCGTAATTGGGGCGTGCCCATCATCGCCTTGATTTGTCAGGACTGTGATGAAGTATATAATGAAGCCAAATGGGTTTTCTCTATTGTAGACGAATTTGAGAAGCACGAAAACGGTTGTGATTACTGGTTTGAAAAATCAGTTGAAGAACTGGCCCCTGCCGGACTCAAATGTCCTAAATGCGGTGGAAATCATTGGGCTAAAGAAACCGACATCCTTGATGTATGGTTTGACTCAGGAACCAGTTTTGCTGCTGTCGTTGAAAAAAGACCTGAACTTAGATTCCCTGCGGATTTGTACCTTGAAGGATCAGATCAGCACAGAGGATGGTTCCACAGCTCACTGCTCGCTTCTATGGCAACTCGCAAAACGCCTCCTTACCGTACGGTTCTGACTCATGGCTATGTTGTTGATAAACATGGTAAAAAGATGTCTAAATCTATCGGTAACGTTATTGCACCGCAAGAAATCATAGACCAGCATGGCGCTGAAATTCTGCGCATGTGGGTTTCTGCTGTAAACTATCAGGAAGATGTTAGAATTTCTGACGAGATACTCAGCCGTCTGGTTGATGCTTACCGTAGAATCAGAAATACATGTCGTTACCTACTCGGTAACCTCGACGGTTTCAATCCAGAAACCGATGCAGTACCTGTTTCTGAACTTCTGCCTACCGATCATTTTGCACTTGATTTGATTAAAAGACAGCATGAAGTTATTCAAAAAGCTTACACAGACTTTGAATTCCATAAAGTCTACCATACCCTGCATAATCTTTGCACAACTGACCTTTCAGCTTTTTACCTTGATATCATTAAGGACAGACTTTATGTGTCCGGTGAAAAGAGTTTGGAACGCCGGTCAGCACAGACTGTGCTTTGGCAGACAATGATGATGTTGCTTACGGATATGGCTCCGGTCCTTTCTTTTACTTCCGAAGAAGTTTTCTCACATCTTCCTGAAGAAATGAAATGCGGAGTTGATACTGTTTTTGCTATCCGTCCGAAACTTCTTACTCCTGATCTCAGCAGTGATGAGATCTCCAAATGGGAGCTCCTGCTGGATGTTCGCAGAGAAGTAACTAAAGCAATTGAACCTTTGCGCAGAGAAAGGGTTATCGGTCACTCACTTGATACCAAGATTACTCTTTTTGCAGATGAAACAATCACAAAAGCTCTTGAAAGTGTTGATATGAGAGAGTTCTTTATTGTTTCCGGAGCAGAAGTTAAACCTTTAGCAGCAGCTGACAGTGACGCAGTTAAACCTGAAGAACTTGAAGGACTTGCTGTTGGAGTTGTTAAATCCGAAGGTGAAAAATGCAGCCGTTGCTGGAGATATGACACCCTTGGATCAAACGCAGAACATCCTGAACTTTGTCCGCGTTGTACAGCAGTACTTGCGGGCGAATAAGTCTAATCTTATTCATAATTAAAAAGACTACATGCCCCCGCCCCCATAATTGATTGAGGACGGGGGCATGTTTGCAAAAAGGGTCTGCAATGAAGAAATACTCACTGGCTGGAATTATTGCTGCAGTGATCATTATCCTTGATCAGGTTACAAAAATAGCTGTTCGCAACAATCTGGAACTGTGGTCTTCCAAAACATTGATTCCTGACTATTTCAATCTTGTTTACGTGGTTAATAAAGGAGCCGCTTTCGGTTTCCTTAATCGCGGTGATATCAGTTGGCAACGAACTTTTTTTATAGTTGTGACGATCATTTCATTAGGAGCAATCACCATGTTGCTCAGGTCAACAAATAATAAAGATTTTTTTCAAATATCAGGTCTTGGTTTTATACTTGGCGGAGCTATCGGAAACTTAATTGATAGAATTCTATACGGTGAAGTTACGGACTTCCTTGATATTTATGTCGGGACATATCATTGGCCGGCATTTAATGTAGCAGACATTGCTATCTGTCTTGGAGCTTTAGCCATGATTATTTCAATTTACCGGAACAAGTCTAATGCACCCGATACTGTTTAGCATAGGATCACTGCCGATATACAGCTACAGCGTATATCTCACAGCTGGCTGTCTGATGGCAATGGCGTGGACAATGAGAGAGGCTCGTCTCAAAGACCTGCCCTTCACTATGGCTCCCGTTGCCGGAATTATTGCAATTGTCAGCGGACTTGTCGGGGCGCGTGCTCTTTATGTGGCTCTATATTCACAGGAATTCATTCATAATCCTGTTGAAATTTTATACATATGGCAAGGTGGACTTGTTTTTTCAGGGGCTTTTTTATTCGGTTCACTCAGCGGTTTACTTTTCCTTAAATCTCAAAAACAACCTTTATTGCAATGGCTTGATTGCATTGCTCCGGGAGTAGCTCTTGGGCAGACAATTGGACGTCTAGGCTGTTTTTTTGCGGGATGCTGTTACGGAAAAACAACATCTCTTCCGTGGGGTGTTACTTTCTCCGATCCCGGCTCACTTGCGCCGATAGGACATTTATTGCACCCAACTCAATTATACCATAGTCTGGCCGGGTTATTAACATTCGTTATTCTTCTTACAGCTAAGAATTTTATAAAAAGTGAAGGCGGATTAACAGGTTTATTTCTTATATTGTTTTCAGTGTGCAGATTTATTATTGAATTTTTCAGAGCTGATTACAGAGGCGAACTAGGGTCTTTCAGCTTAACTCAGTTTTTTACTTTGATCTTTTTTTCAATTGGAATTTATCTATTATTTATACATAAGCACAGGAGCGCATAATGTTTTTTGGAAATATACCAACCCTTCCAGCTGAAACATGGATGATTATCCTCGGCAGTGTCGGTTTTTTTGCACTACTTACCCTTTTTGCAATATGGGATGCGTTTAAAAGAGAATTCCCTTCAAATATGGAAAAAGTAGGATGGATTCAGCTTGTAATTTTTATTCCTTTTTTGGGCTGTCTGGCATACTTTATTCTCGGACGAAACAGGGGAAAGAAATATGAAGAAAAATAATTTTATACATCGCCTGCTTATTTCGATTTTGACTCTTTCCGTAATTACGGGGATAGGCGGATGTGTCACCACTTCTGATATGGAAAGCCTCAGAATGGAAGTAAGACAAAATAGAAGTCAGCTTAACAAAAAAATTGACACCCTTGATCAGCAAATGGATCAAGCGGATAAATCTATTCGAAATGAGATAAAAACATCCAATAATCCAATGCAAACCCGTCAGGCAAACATCTGGGCTGAAGTTAATTCTCTAAAGATGGATGTCGCGAAGCTACAAGGATCGTTAGATTCTCTTACTCTCACCGTTCAAGAAATTAATGGTGGCGACTCTAACAGTACTATTTCACTTCGTGAACTTTCTCAGCAGTTTAGCCATATGCGAATGGCTCTTGAAAGCCAACTTGATATGGACTTAAACCTCATTAAGCCGCACAATGAAATGAAACGTCCTGCATCGGTTTCAGCGACAATAAGTCAACCAACTGGAATCGCGGCAGTTCTGGCTTCTCCTGCTAAAACAGACAAAACGGCTGATCCTGCTCAAGCCCTCTATAACAAGGCTCTTGAATCCTTTAAAGCTAGAGAGTATAAAAAAGCGATTGTAGATTGGGCAGAATTCACTAAAAATTTCCCTAAAAATAGCCTTGTACCGAATTCGATATTTTGGGAAGGAGAGTGTTACTACCAACTTAAAGACTATCCTAACGCCGCATTAAAATATCAAGTTGTCATCGCTAAGTATCCATCGAGCAACAAGTTTAAATCGGCGATGCTTAAACAAGGAATTTGTCTTATTAAATTAGGAAAAACAAAATCCGGTAAATATATTTTGGAAGACTTGATCAAAAAAGCTCCTGAATCAGCAGAAGCTAAAAGAGCCAAAGAAGTTATTAAGAACCTAAAATAGCACACCTTTATAAATCTTTTAATTGGAATAAATAAAATGACTGAAAACAAAAATTTCAATAAAATAGTCCACTTGTCATTTCCTCCAAACGTTTCAGGTCGCCCTGTTATCTGTAACCTTGGTAAATTATATGATTTAAGTTTTAATATTTTAAAAGCAGACATAAACCCTCGCCATGAAGGGAATATGACTCTTGAAATTACCGGACCTGAAGAAGAATTTCATAAGGGAATAAATTACCTGAAAGAAAATAGAATTAAAATCATACCGGTTACACAAAAAATATCCAGAGACGAAGAATCATGTATGCACTGCGGAATGTGCCTTGCCATGTGCCCTACCGGAGCTCTTTCATTGGATATGCAGTCTCGCAAAGTTCTTTTTGAACTTGAAAAATGTACTGCATGTGGATTGTGCACCAAAATATGCCCCGTCAGAGCAATGGAAATTGATCCGCAGGAGAAAGAAAATAGGACTACATAATGGACCACACCACTGATTATTCAAGCATAAAAACCCGGATCAAAGGATACGGAAGAATTTCTGCGTCCCTTAGCAATCAGCCTCTTTTTAGAGGATTCGGAGGTGGGAAAAAACATCCAGCTGAAGACCTTGATGACTCTAAGGTGCCAGAATGGTTGAGGGTTTATCTTATTGAAATTGATCGAAAACTTGATCAACTTCTTGGTGTTCAGAGTGTAAAAGATATTTCTAAAGATTTTCCAATTGATATTGAAGTTCTGGAAATTTCCGGTAACGGAATAACCTTTAGAACGGATTCCAAATTAAAGCCCAAATGTGTCATGGAGGTTGTTCTTGTTTTGGATAAGTTCCCTCTGCGTATGGTCAGTACAAAAGGAATAGCTGAAGCAGGACAGAATGCAGACACATGGTCTCTGAAATTTAAAAACATAAAAGAACATGACCTTGAGGCTATAATTAAATTCGTGTTCAGTGAACAACGCGAACGAATTCGGACCGATAAAATATCCTAAAAACGAGATCCCCGAAGGAGTGTACTGTGGTTAACGATGATCAAATCGTGCGAGACATGATGGAAAAAGTTTCTGCGGACCTGACTAAAAGCTTGAAAGAAAGCATCACCTTAGCGATCCAGAAAGAAATTTCCAAAAGCATGTCTAAAACACTTCTTGAAGGGGAATTTTATCGTCGGATTAACGAAGATCTTCAAAGCGGACTTAAAGATATTTATCAGGAAGTCGCAAAAGCTAAAAAAGGTCCAACATCCTCTATATCTGTTTCAGTTGATGCGAACCCCGATGATTTGTTCAACGAAGCATCCGATCAATTGGATGCGATCATGCGGACAACGGAAAAAGCCACTCAGGACATAATGGATATTGTTGAAAAACTTCAGGATATGCAGTTCGCCCTTGCAGCTATTGTTAAAGGCTTTGAATCCGGTGGAGTAAAAAAAGAACAACGTGAAGAACTTGGTAAGATTAATCATACTCTTGGCGAAGATCTCATGAACATTATGACAACGCTCAGTTTTCAAGATCTCACAGGACAACGAATTAAAATTATTGTTGATACTATTAAAAGCGTCGAAAAAATAGTTTTAGATTTGTACATGTCTACCGGACTAAAAATTAAAGCTCGTGAAAAGACTCCAGAAAAATCACTTGAGGAATTGGATCAAGTAGCTGAGACACAGATGAGCGAATTACAAGGTCCAACCGAAGGAAGCGATCAAGGTGAAGTCGACGATTTACTCGCTTCTTTAGGCTTATAGTAACAATTTTTATTTTTATAATTATTCACGAATAGAGCCCTCAGTTTATAAAACTGAGGGCTCTATTCGTTTAAATAACTTAACAGAAATTAACTAGCTCTTCATAATATCAGCAACCAATTCCGCGCAATCGGTCATGGATTTAATTTTAATAAATTCCTCGACAGTGTGCACCTTGCTCATACCAATTCCGAGCGTTAAAACGTCATACCCTTTTCCATAAAGAATATTGGAATCACTGCCGCCTCCAGTTGAAACGCGACTGGAAGAAAGACTTATATTCTTACAACTTTGTTCCACTTTAGCCAAAAGCATGCTGCTTTCGTCTACATGAAGAGCCGGATATGAAATTTCATAATCAAAGTCGCAAGCTCCACCAAAATTATCAGCTGCATCCACACAACATTTTTTCATGTGATCAAGTTGACTCTGCAAGGATTCTTCGTTTGTGGAACGGGCTTCAGCAGAAAGCGTAACCTGCTCAGTTACAATATTTGTCGACCCGCCGCCTTCAATACTTCCGAGGTTTGCAGTAGTTTCTTTGTCTATGCGAAGCAGATTCATATGAGTGACAGCCTCAGCTGCAATCTGGATAGCACTTATTCCCGATTCAGGAGTGATGCCCGCATGAGCTGATTTACCTTTAAAAACAATCTTAATTCCAGCCTTAGCAGGAGCCTTAATAACAATGGTACCAACCGCTCCGCCTGAATCGAGCACAATAACATTTTTAGCAGGTAATAAAGTGGCATCCATATTTTTAGCGCCGTGCATGCCGGATTCTTCACAAATGGAAAACATTAAATAAATCTCAGGATGAGGAATAGACTCTTCTTCAAGATGTTTTAATGCCTCAATCATTATCGCCAGCCCTGCTTTATCATCGCCACCTAAAACAGTGTCACCCGAGCTGTACACAACGTCGTCTTTAACAACAGGAACAACTCCGCAACATGGATTTACACAATCCATATGAGCAGAAAAAGCGATAGGATCTCCGTCACCCGTTGCTGGAATTTGAACAAAGATATTCCCGGTATTTCCACCGCATGCCTTTCCGGCATTATCCTTTATAATTTCATATCCTTTATCCTGCATCAAAGAGCAGAGATAATCTGCAACATTTTTTTCTTTGAGGGAAGGACTATCAATTTTAACTAAATCTAAAAATAAACTTAAAATTCTATCTTTATTAATCATATTGTACCAACTTTGAGTCTAAATATTTATGATATGCAAAATTATCATTAATCTTTTAAAATGAACAAGAGAAATAACGGCTTATTTTTTTTCGTATCCATCGCCCTTTAAAACTTCTCCATCATACAGAAACTCTTCATACTCCACTCCCCATTTCCGCATACTTTCTAAAACAGGAATCAAACGTTCTCCTATGGGAGTTAGCGTATATTCAACTTTAGGCGGGACGACCTTATACACTTCTCGATGAACCAGACCATCGGATTCAAGTTCACGGAGTTGTTTTGTCAGCATTCGTTCAGTTACTTCCGGAATTCTTTTTCTAAGTTCTCCGAAGCGCAAAACTTTCTCTCGAAACAAGAAATATAAAATTATAGGTTTCCATTTGCCACCAATAACAAGTAAAGTAAGCTCAAAAAAACATTTATACTCTTTGCCGTTAAGATTTTTCATACTGCACGTCATAATAAAACCTCTTTATACTATCTTTTGTGTAAGTACATAACAAATAAGTTGGTACTTGTAAAAAAAGAAGAATGGGGTATTGTTCATTATCTTAGAAATTCAATAAGGAGAAATCAAATGTACGCTTTAGCTATCAACGGCAGTCCTCGTAAAGGAGGGAACACTGAAATATTACTGAATACAGCTCTGGAACCATTAACCGAAGCAGGTTGGGAAACTGAACTTATTCGTGTGGGCGGAAAGCCTATGCATGGATGTATGGCTTGTTATAAATGCATGGAAAATAAAGATAATAAATGTGTGATAAAAACAGATAATTTCAATGAACTATTTGAAAAGATTATGAGAGCTGATGCTCTTATTTTCGGATCACCTACATATTTCACAGATGTTTCGGCTGAGCTTAAAGGAGTGTTAGATCGCGCAGGGATTGTATCCATTGCAAATGACCAGGTCCTACGTGGTAAAATCGGAGCAGCTGTAGTTGCTGTTCGCCGCGGCGGAGCAACTCATGTTTATGACACTATCAACCATATGTTTCTCATGAGCCAGATGATTGTTCCAGGGTCGACTTATTGGAACATGGGTTATGGTAGAGAAAAAGGCGATGTGAAAAATGATGCGGAAGGATTACGTAATATGAATCATCTTGGAATGGCAATTAACTGGCTTGGCAAAGCTATAAAGCCACACCTTGATTCTTATCCTGCTCCGCGTGATTAAAGTTTAAAAAATAAATTGATTACTTTCGTAGTTATTATAAAGCCCGTAATCTTAGAAATAAGATTACGGGCTTTATCTTTCAGAAAGAAACTTTAATAAAATCAATCAAAAAAGTTTTATACTTAAAAACCGCAAGCTTCTGGTTTTGTTCCGTCAGCTAAACTAAGCATTTCTCTTAATATTTTAAGAGTTTCTTCTGCTTCAGATGTTTCCAGTTTTCTTAACGCAAATCCAGCATGAACTATCAGATAATCCCCTACCTTAACTTCATCAGCCATAAGCATCAACGAAGCATCAAGATATGTTTCACCTTCACCCACGCGACAACGGGCAACCTTGTCGTTAATGGACTCAATTTCAACAGGAATAGCTAAACACATGAAAAAACCCCTTATTTACGGTTGGTGCAGACTTATGCTGTTTTATAGGAACCGCCGGCAGCGATAACTTCTTCAAGCACTCTTTCTTTCATAATAGGAAATTGTGCTTTAACAGTATCAGAAACATGCTCGCACATAGTCTCGTAATCAAAAGGCTCAACCCCTACAACAACACAATCAGGACGGCTGTCGCATAGATCACATAAAACTAATGTATCAAGTAAGTCAGTCTGATGCATGGAATCTTTAAATGCCAGACTCCTACGCAAATCCTCTCCTGTCAAGCGATAAACAGATCCGGGTTCACCGTCTCCAAGCACCGCATCTACCACTATAAGCATGTCACATTCCATTATGGGCCCCATAAGAACGGTTCCCAGAGTTCCGCCATCCATAAGTGTGACGTTGGGAGAAAAAGAAAATTCTTTTTGCAGATCGGTTACAACCTTTACACCGATACCTTCATCGGTGAAAAGAATGTTTCCAACTCCTAGAACTAAAATTTTTTTACTTTCAGACATCTTAATCCTTTTAAATAGAAAACGGGAACCCGGAAAAGCCGGATTCCCGTTAAGTAGTCGGAAACTCAGGGCCTTACATTACTTTGAATTTATGAACCTCATTCGTTCTTGCATCGATAACATGCACACCACAAGCAATGCAAGGATCGTATGAATGAACAGTACGGAGGATTTCAACCGGACGTTTAGGATCAGCAATCGGAGTCCCAACAAGGGCTTCTTCAACCGCAGACATTTTGTTCTGATTACAGCGGGGTCCGAGGTTCCATGTTGAAGGAACAACAAGCTGGAAGTTCTCGATTTTTTTGTCTTTAATCTTAATCCAGTGAGAAAGAGCACCACGAGGTGCGCCGACGAATCCGACACCTTCAGCTTCATCGGGCATATCCCACTCAACTGCGATGTCTGTGTTGCCGGAACTGATGTTGTCTTCGAGGTTATTAACCCATTCTGACATGGTGTTAGCCACAACAGTGGTTTCAATACCGCGAGCTGCAGTACGGCCAAGAGTAGAGAATAGAGCATCTGCTCCGACTCCAAGATGACTGAGAACACTGTTAACAACAGGTACGAAGTCTTTATGTCCTCTAGCGTATGCTGTGAGAACGTGAGCAAGAGGACCGACTTCCATGGATTCGCCTTTATAGCGAGGAGCTTTCATCCATGAGTAGCGGTCTCTGTCTTCGTAAGAAGTATACTGAGGATCAGTTTCGCCTTCATAAGGATGGAGTGAAGACTCTCCCTTATACCAGCTGTGTTTAATATCTTCTTTGATTGATGCAGGATCAAAATTCATAACGTTTTTAAGGTCACGATTCATGATTACACCCTGAGGAATGAAACGGCTGTCGATATCATTTTCAACAGACGGGAATTCACCGAAGCTCAGGAAGTTACTGGTTCCGCCGATTCCAGCCCAATCTTTATAGTAGGAAGCTACCATTAACAGGTCAGGAATGTAGCATTCATCAACGAATTTTTTAGTTTCATTGTAAAGATCTTTAAACTCTTGAATACGTTCTTTTGATAAAGACTCGTAACAAGTTACACCACCTACGATGGTAAACTGCGGATGTGGATTCTTTGCACCGAAAACAGCCATTGCGCGGGCTGCTTTAACCTGAAGATGTAGACCTTCGAGGTAATGAGCTGTTGCGATGA
Source organism: Maridesulfovibrio ferrireducens (assembly GCF_016342405.1). Classification (NCBI taxonomy): domain Bacteria; kingdom Pseudomonadati; phylum Thermodesulfobacteriota; class Desulfovibrionia; order Desulfovibrionales; family Desulfovibrionaceae; genus Maridesulfovibrio; species Maridesulfovibrio ferrireducens. The sequence goes on from NZ_JAEINN010000007.1 coordinate 165,576, forward strand.
GGTTTTCTTCGGGTTTCAGATAGTAAGCATCATGACCGCCGAGGAAGTAAGCATTGGTGAAAATACCAAGTTGTCCGGAATCAACAAAAGCTTTCAATTTTACTTGAACAGCTTTGAGATCTTCAGGTTTGGTCACACGTGAAGACATGCTGTTAGCGAGCTTTGCAGCCTTAACAGGGTCGGCCTGAAGGCCGCTGACTACGTCAACCCAATCAAGGGCATGGAGATGATAGAAATGAACGATATGATCATGCAGGTACTGAGAACCCATAACTAAGTTACGGATAATTTTAGCATTTTCAGGTAGAACTTTATCTACACCGATAGCGTTTTCTACAGCGCGGGTGGAAGCAAGGGCATGTACATAAGTACAAACACCGCATGAACGCTGTGTGAAATGCTGAGCATCTCTTGGATCACGGCCTTTGAGAATAATTTCAAGACCGCGGAAGAGCTGAGCACTACTCCAAACGTTGCTTACTTTACCATTTTCAACTTCAACTTCGATTTTCAAATGTCCTTCGATTCGAGTAAGCGGGTCAACCGTGACGGGACCAGTGTAGTTCTTATCGAAGGGGGTGGCCATTACAGCAGGCCCCGACTTTGACTTGCAACCAGACATATACAATCCTCCAGAAAATAGAATGTAACTTCAACAAACTTCCATATAGAAAGATGATATTAACTCGGTTCGTAGAACGGACTCATCTCATCCCAGAAGTTTGGCTCACTACAGCCGATGCATGGATGTCCAGCTTCAACAGGCCAGTTAGTCTGATTAAACTTGACTTTCGGGCAATTATTGTAGGTGTCCGGTCCTTTACAGCCCAGCTCGTAAAGACAGTAGCCTTTTCTAGCTTCTTCGGAACTAAAGGATGGTGCAAATTCATCAGCTTCAAAATGTTTGAGTCTGGGACAGTTGTCGTGAACTGATTCGCCATAAAAAATGACGGGGCGACCATCGCTATCAAGTTCAGGAATACCTTTGGTCAGGTAATGAACAACTGTTCCTACGAAATTATACGGGTTTGTCGGGCAGCCTGGAAGATTTACAGTAGTAATTCCGCCAAGAGCTTCACTGACGCCCTTTGCCTGTGATGGATTAGGTGCTGCGGCCTGAACCCCTCCGTAACAGGCACATGTGCCGATACAGATGGTAGCCATTGCTTTAGGAACTATTTCCTGACAAATTTCAAGCATTGATTTACCGGCAACCTTACCCCACGCACCATCTTCAATAGTAGGAATTCCACCTTCTATTACACAGATAAATCCTTCTGGAGCGTTGATTGCTTCATGCAGTGCTTCTTCAGCAGCATGTCCGGCGGCAGCCATAATCGTTTCATGATAATCAAGAGAAATCGTGTCTAGAATCAAAGCATCAATGTAAGGAGAAACAGTACGAAGAACTGCTTCTGAACAGCCGGTACATTCGGCCATGTGCAGATAAACAACAGAAGGACGCCTTTTTTGAGTAAGAGCTTCAGCTATTGTAGGAGCAAAAGCCGGTCCCATACCCATAACAGCGGCAGTTGTTGCGCAGAACTTCATAAAGTCACGGCGGGATACACCATTCTGCTCCAGGCGTTTTTCCGCTCCATCCTTTCCGAGTCCCACAGAGAATTTCATAAAAACCTCCATCCTCTAGTTAAAAATCAGTGAGAGTTACCCCCTGACAACACAGTTTTTAAGGTGGAATTAGAAACATATCCAATTCCTAAAAACGTGAATACAAACCCCGTGATCAGTTTACAGTTGCAACTTGATGTAATGCGTATGCAAAAATCAGTTCTCTAGTCCAAGCAACTGCTTAGCTATTGAATATTTCAATTAGAAATAAACCATTTAACTATGACTGCGTCAACCACAAATGCAAAATTATGGATTTAGATGGCTTATTGCGTCTTTTATAGACAAAAACAGCACCATATAACACCGATCCTAATTTCTTATGCATTAAAGATTACGTTTATAATAAATAATATCTTAAAAATAAAATACTTGATAGCTGGAATAACATGGCATCATGTGCTACATGTGGGGGATTCGTGTTACCTAACAAAAAAAAGTAGCTCCGTTCCTTAAACAAGAAACGGAGCTACTGTAATACTCAATAAAATAAATATATTGGATAATTAAAATACTTAATTTATAATTAATTTTTACCCTTTTCGATAACTTCTAAAACTTTCTCTTTAATTTGAGAAAATATTTCATCCGGCGTCTGATCCGCATTAATTACAAAAATTCTTTCGTTATTAAGTGCTGCCCATGTCAAATACCCTTCTCTGACTCTGGAATGAAACTCAATTGATTCAGCTTCAAAACGACCTTCTTCCTGAATTTTATTTTCATCTAAATTTCTGGTCGTAGCTCGTTTAAGACCTAATTCCGGTTCGATATCAAGTAGTATCGTTAAATCCGGCCAACATCCAGAAACAGCTACTTCATTAAGTTCACGTAACAGTTTTGGGTCAAGGCCTCGTCCATATCCTTGATACACTATAGTAGAGTCAGCAAATCGGTCAGAAATGACAATCCGGTCAGCTTCAATGGCTGGACGAATCACCTGGCTGACATGCTGGGCTCTATCTGCAAGGTAAAGAAAAAACTCGCACTGTCCTGTAATATCGGTACTATCCATATTAAGAAGAATCTTACGTAACTCTTTACCTATTCTGCTTCCACCCGGCTCCAGTGTTACATCCACTCCATGTCCGGACTCTTCTAGAAATTTTACCAAACGCTTTATCTGCGTAGTCTTTCCAGTTCCTTCTATGCCTTCAAAGGTAATGAACATTGAGCCTCCGATTTTTTAATGTCAGATTGGGGGTTGTTATCACATGGTGATTTTTCCGATCTATATAGATACCTATCAAGAAAACGTTGATATGGAGTCCAGTTGCTTTCGACTCCTTCCAATTTATCAAGTTCAGCAAAAATTGTATTCATTTTGGCATCAATATTATCGGCAAAATGTAAAATGAACGCCTCAGGAGTTTTGGGTCGTTTCGGCGCACCGTACTCATATTCACCGTGATGAGACAATATTAAATGCTTAAAGTGAAGCTTTAACTTATTATCCAACTCCTTAGATCGTTGGAGAAAAGGTTCTAAAACTTCAACTCCGATATGTATATGCCCTAGAAGACGACCTTCATCGGTGTAGTCATTTTTTAGGCCTCCGGAGAGTTCCCAAGCCTTGCCTAGATCATGAAAAATTGCCGCGGCAAGCACAACCTGTCTGTCAACCTGCGGGTAATTATTGCAAATGGACATACAAAGCTTAGCAACAGCAAGAGTATGTTCTAAAAGACCTCCGACATATGCATGATGGACAGTCTTTGCTCCTGTTGCGCTAAGTAGCCGTTTATGAATTTCTTCATTTTTTAAAACCTTACGGCAAAACTTTTTCCACGGTGGATGAACCATATGTTCTGCCACCATGTAATCTAATTCCTGCATCATTTCTTCAGGCTTTTGCGGGCTTGAAGGTAAAAAGTCCGATATTTCAAGCTCAGATTGATCAGGATCAAGTATTTCAAGCTGTTCAATTGTAAGTTGCGGTTGATCTCTATATGAACCGACCATCCCTCCGGCAACTACAAACATCCCCGCTTCAAGGCCTGCAAATGCCTGACTTAGCGGACTCCAGATTTTAGCTTCTACTGAACCGGAATTATCCTGCAACTTTAGATTCCAGAAAGGTCCATTCTTGGATTCCCGAATCTGAGCATCAGAAATCAGAAAAATGTCTCTGATTCTTAAACCATTAATAAGATCTTTAATATATGTAGTTTTTTGCGACACTTCTTGCTATTCCCGAGTTGCTTTGATACCTCGCCACAAGGCGTTTGTTTTTTACTGTAGCCGCTGGCATAATGTAAACTGCTTCTAACTTGTATTCATAGACAAACCATTAGAAGACTGTCCAATTTTTTTTTCAATTGAAAAATATTATGAACATACTTTTGACAAACGATGACGGAATTCAAGCCGTCGGCTTAAGAGCCTTATACCGCAGCATGAAGAACGCAGGTTTGAATGTTCAGGTTGTTGCACCTGTTACTGAACAATCTGCTGTAGGACATGCCGTATCCCTTTCTTCCCCTCTTCGCGTTAAAATGTTTGAAGAGGAAGGTTTTTCAGGGTTTGGTGTTTATGGGACTCCAGTTGATTGTGTTAAGCTCGGTTTGACTACCCTGCTTGATGTAAAACCGGATATTGTCATATCCGGCATCAATAACGGAGCCAACACCGGTGTTGACATACTCTATTCCGGTACAGTTTCAGCCGCAACGGAAGGAGCTCTCATGGGAATATCGGCTTTGGCTGTTTCTTATGACGGCTTTAATCCCACTGATCTTACTGAGCAGGCGGACTGCTGTGTTGAAATGCTTAATAAAATTCCATGGTCCAAACTGGCTGAAAAAACAGTTTTGAACCTTAATTTTCCGGCTTTGACAATGGCTGACACACGTAAAATTCAATTTTGCAGACACACCAGAGTCTCTTGGCAGGATTGGTATGATGTCCGGAAAGATCCGCGCGGTCAGCCTTATTACTGGCTGGACGGGATTATGCCGAAAGAAAATATCAGCCCCGGTACTGATCGGGATTTACTTACAAAAGGTCATATAACAATGACCCCGCTTCATTTTGATTTTACAGATAGAGAAGCAATTGTAACTCTTGAACAATCATTCGACATATAATCGATATGCTTTTAAACTGTTTATAGACATTTAGTTTCTACCTAGTGTATATATTTAATATTTGGAACCCAAAAGCGGTAAATTTCTCTGATTCATAAGCTCTGTACTCTGTATTTTTAAGATTATAGCAGTTGCTGTTTCAGTTCAGCGTTACCATTTTTGCAAAGATTTTACTTCATTCATTCTACCAAGGAGGAGTTTATGCCACTCGTTTCACCTAAAGAGATGTTCGAAGGAGCTTATGCCGGTGGTTACGCCATTGGAGCATTTAATGTAAACAACATGGAAATCATTCAGGGTATCATGGAGGCAGGTAGCGAAGAAAACGCCCCTGTTATTCTTCAGGTTTCCGCAGGAGCCCGCAAATATGCAGGCCAGAGATATATCATTAAGTTGATGGAAGCCGCTCTTGAAAAAACTGATCTACCTGTTGTTCTCCACCTTGACCACGGCCCTAACTTCGAAATGTGTAAAGAAGTAATTGACGGCGGATTTTCCTCTGTAATGATTGATGGGTCACATCTTCCATTTGAAGAAAACATTGCTATGACTAAAAAAGTCGTAACATATGCACATGATAAAGGCGTATGGGTAGAGGCTGAGCTCGGTAGACTTGCCGGAGTTGAAGAAGATGTTTCCTCCGATGAACATATTTACACAGACCCTGATGAAGCTGTTGAATTCGTAGAACGCACAGGCTGTGACTCTCTTGCTATCGCTATAGGTACAAGCCACGGTGCATATAAATTTACCGGAGAAGCAAAACTGGACTTTGATCGTCTTGATAAAATTGCTTCATTAATCCCCGATTTTCCAATAGTATTACACGGCGCATCAAGCGTTGTTCCTGAATTTGTAAAAATGGCAAATGAATTTGGCGGCGATATCGGCGGAGCAAAAGGAGTTCCTGAAGATCTCCTTCGTAAAGCAGCTTCCAAAGCAGTTTGTAAGATTAATATTGATACGGATATCCGTCTTGCGATGACTGCGGTCATTCGCAAATTTTTGGCTGAAAATCCCGCAGAATTTGACCCCAGAGGATATCTCGGCGAAGCCCGCAAAGCAGTGAAAGAAATGGTTCGCCATAAAATCACAAATGTTCTGGGATGCTCTGGAAAAGCATAAACTATATTATAGCCGCCTTTATTAAGGCGGCTTATATTTTAGAAGGAGTAAATGATGGCTGTAAAAGTTGGTATTAATGGATTTGGAAGAATCGGTCGTTACCTAACTAGACTTATTCACGATAGCAAAGATTTTGATCTTGTTGCAGTAAATGCGCGCGCTTCTAACGAAGACCTTGCTCTTCTTCTAAAGCATGATTCTGTGCACGGAAAATTCAATGCTGAAGTCGTAGCAAATAAAGATGGATTTACTATCAACGGCAAACAGATCAAAGTTACCCGCTGTGCTCCAGGTGAGTGGATTTGGGGAGAACTCGGGTGTGATCTCGTTGTTGAATCCACAGGTAAATTCCGTGATCGCGAAAGCTGTGAAAAAGCTATGGCATGCGGTGCTAAAAGGGTTGTAATCAGTGCTCCCGGAATCGATTCTGACATAACAGTTGTTATGGGCGTAAACGACGGCGACCTAAAGCCTGAGCATAAAATCGTGTCCGCAGCTTCCTGTACTACCAACTGTCTTGCTCCGGTTGCGAAAGTAATAAATGATGCTTTCGGAATTGAACGTGGTCTCATGACTACAATCCATGCATACACAATGAGTCAGAGAGTTCTGGACGGTTCTCACTCTGATATCCGTAGAGCAAGAGCATGCGCTGTCAATATGGTTCCGACAACTACGGGCGCGGCAAAAGCTGTAACGCTGGTTATTCCTGAACTCAAAGGAAAGCTGGACGGCATGTCCGTTCGCGTTCCAACTCCTAATGTGTCACTTGTTGATCTTACTTGCGACCTTGCAAAAGAGACCACCGCAGAAGAAGTCAACGCAGTTCTAAAAAAAGCGGCAACTGAAAATATGGGCTATACAGAAATGCCTCTGGTTTCTACTGACTATCTCGGTGACACCCACGGTGGTGTTGTCGATGGTCCTTTGACTTCAGTAATGGACGGTAAATTGCTGAAACTCATCATCTGGTATGATAATGAAGCCAGTTTCTCCAATCAGCTTGTCCGTTTGATGAAAAAAGTTTCTGATATGATCTAGCTTTTAAAGCGAATCACTTAAGATTTAAATCCCCTCCGACCATTTGGTTGGAGGGGATTTGTTACAAATTAGCAGCTTGTATATGCATCCAGTCTCTATCTTTTGTACGTCCCAGACTTGTCCAACCGTCTTCTTCCCAGAAACTCCACCAGGCATCATATTCAGACTTTGCAAATAAAGCCTTATCGCGGCCCCATTTAAGTTGGTTATGACCGGGGTCATAGTCAACAGCAATCCCCCAACTGTGAGTAGATGGTTTAGCACCGCCTCTCATTGTCCGAACATTTAAACAGCCACCCCAAAGATTTAGATTCAATTGTTCGATTTTTTCATTTCCATAATGCAGTAAGGTACGCGTAAGAACTCTTTTAAGACTGTCATGAACTTTTTCATGACATAAATATGAATTTACAATCGTATCCGTGTCCCACGCTAACTTATGAGGATAAGGCAAAGTTATACGGGTTTGATTCACACCAATCTGTCCATAACAATGAACTAACTCTTTCATCGAAGAATTAGGCCAAGTTGGAATTTTAAAATTTTCTTCATTGTCATTTTTAGAAAGAATTAAATCGTACGCAGAAGAAGTTTTAATTCCCCAATATCCATCAAGCGGACCACATTCAACTCCACTGCGAGTCGCAAGAAATTGGATATATCCCACTAAACAACTTTTTTCTGTCCAATCTTCCGCTACAGCTAAAACAGCTCTTATGGCGGAAATGGTTGCCTGACCTGCAATACCGTCAACAATTAAATTTGCGTTATCTTTATTCAAACACTGTTGAATAAACTTTATTTTTTGATTATTCACAACGCCCTCTTATTACGTAATATTTTTAATTTAATCATCTAAACTAATATACTAAATTATTAAAAAAACATAACCAAGCTACACCTTTTCAATATTAAATAGATAAATTCAACTCTTAATCACTATAAATAGCGTCAGGGTCTGCCTTTGACTGTCGTTATTTATTAGTTATAAAAAAACAACTCTAGATTTGTACTGTAATTAATAGTAATCATAAAAAATATGTTCAAAAACAACTCCATTAATCAATGTGCCCAAAAAAGAAGACTATTTTTTGGGGATCTCTTTCTTTTTATTCTATTATTAGCTGTCGGCAGCTTTTTTTTATACCAAGGAACTGAAAAACTTGGTTACAATTGGCAGTGGTTTAGAATTCCCGATTTCATTTTCACATATTCAAATCACGAATTTATCTCCGGACCTTTGTTAAAAGGACTTTTGGTCACTTTAAAAATTACGGGACTGGGGTTCGTTCTTACTTTTATTATAGGACTTGGAACCGCTATTTTGCGTCTTTCCGACTCATTTGTGGGGAACAGCATTGCCCGCCTGTATCTCGAAATTGTCCGTAATACTCCACTGCTTATCCAACTTTTTTTTATATACTTTGTCGTTTCCCCGATACTGAATATCAGCGGATTCTGGTCCGCAGTTATCGCCTTGAGTCTCTTTGAAGGAGCCTATGCGTCAGAAATCTTCAGGTCTGGAATTACTTCAATTGATAAAGGTCAATGGGAAGCCGCATTCAGCTTAGGAGGGAATACAAAATTTGCCTATATGAATGTGATTCTTCCTCAAGCAATTCCTCGAATAGCTCCTCCGCTTGCCGGACAGGCCATAGCGCTTGTCAAAGATTCCGCCCTTGTCAGCACCGTTGCAATTTACGACCTGACGATGCAGGGGCAATCAATAATATCAGAAACATTTCTAACTTTTGAAATTTGGTTTACAGTCGCGGCAGCATATCTTGTTGTAACGCTTTTACTTTCGTGGACGCTGGACAGGCTTGCTGAAAGCTTTAAAAGTGCATGGTAAGTATTATTCTTAAAATGGAGGAATTCTAATGACTTTGTGGAGAACCATTAACACAGGGCTTGCAGCCGTAATCCTGATCATAGGGGTTTCAACTGCGGTATGGGCCGGGAATGTCAGACAAAATCTGGCACAGGAAAGCACACTTGAAACCATTCAAAAAAATCAAACTCTGCGCGTGGGATTTTCAACATTCAAACCGTGGGCAATGAAAGATAAAAACGGTGATTTTATTGGATTTGAAATTGATGTAGCCAAACGCCTTGCAGAAGATATGGGCGTAAAGATCAGATTTATACCCACCAAATGGGACGGTATTATTCCCGCTCTTCTCACTGGAAAATTTGATATAATTATCGGTGGAATGGGAATTACTCCAAAACGCAACTTAAAAGTTAACTTTTCTGATCCCTACGAATTCACAGGGATGTCCATTATTGCCAGCAAATCAGCGGCGTCTGGTAAAAAATCACTTGCGGATTTTAATAACCCGGCTACAAACGTTTCTGTTCGTCTAGGTACAACAGCGGAAAAAGCCGCTCAAAACTTTCTGCCAAAAGCAACTCTTCTCAAATTCAGTGATGAAGCTGCGTCAATTCAGGAACTTCTTAACGGTCGAGTGGCATGCCTGATCGCATCCAACCCGCTCCCTTCCAATCTTGCTCAAAAATATCCCGAAAAACTTTACCTGCCGCTTAAAGATGACTTCACCAAAGAACCTATCGGCTTTGCCATTAGGAAAAGTGACCCTGATTTTCTCAATTATCTCAATAATTGGATTAAAGTTACCAACTCAGAAGGCTGGCTCGAATCTCGTTTTAATTATTGGTTTAAAACAGCCCAATGGGAATCCCTCGTAGAGTAACTTATTAAGAATGAATAATACTCATAAAAGGATAACATCCCTTGATATATTGCTTCTTGCAGTTATCATAGGGGTGTTATCCACTCTTTCCTATCATATTGTTACGCAGCTTAATTACCATTGGAACTGGTCTGTAATACCCAATTATATCATAAGATATGATCAGGTTACAGAAACGTGGAAAGCCGGGCAGCTCACACAGGGACTTTTGGTGACGCTGCGTCTTTCCGTATGGTCAATCATTTTTGCACTGATTATCGGCACAGTAATGGGCATTTTCAGAGTAAGCTCACGTCCACTCTACCGTATGATTTCAAGCTCTTACGTCGGGCTTATTCGCAATATTCCGCCATTGGTATTAATTTTTATCTTCTATTATTTCCTAGGCGATCAATTAATGAACCTTACGGGAATAACAGAGCTTTCTTATTCTCTTGATGATAAGGATTTTCCGTTTCTAACTTTTTTATTCGGTCCCATTGAGCAACTCCCTGCTTTTCTTTCGGGAGTACTCACCATGTCCCTGTTTGAAGGGGCATACATTACTGAAATTGTACGTGCTGGAATTGAATCCATTGACGTCGAACAGTGGGAAGCGTCTAAGGCGCTAGGATTCAACCGCCGTAAACAATTTATTTACATAATCCTGCCACAAGCATTTTCACAATCTTTACCGACTCTGGCGGGACAATTCATTTCAACAATAAAAGATTCCTCAATAGTTTCAGTTATTTCGATACAAGAATTAACTTTTGCAGGACAGGAACTTATGTCTGCCACGTACCGTACTTTTGAAATTTGGTCCGTAGTAATAGTTCTGTATTTTTTACTTACATTTCCGTGCTCACTTGCTGTACGAGCTTTAGAAAAAAAGATGAATCGCCATAAAAGTTTGTAAATATTATCTTTTAAATGAGTTATAAAGTTTTAATATGTGCAATTAAATCATCTTCATTCAAAGTTCGCATATCAGACAAATATTTTCCAACCTTATCGGAAATCTTCATAAAGGCTTTAACAACAGTCGGATCCAGCTGTGTCCCGGAGCACCATTTAATTTCTCCCAAAACATGTTCAAAAGCGATTGCTTTTCTATAAGGTCGGTCCTGCATCATAGCAGACAATGTATCTGCAACCGCTATTATTCGCGACCCAAACGGAATATCATTCCCCTTTAATCCAGCAGGATATCCTTTACCGTCAAATCTTTCATGATGATGTAATATCATCTTTGCGATGCCGTTATCTCCAGAAAAAACTGTAACCGGACCGACAATTTCAGCGCCTGTTACTGGATGCAGCTTTACCACTTCATATTCTTCATCAGTCAAAGATCCATTTTTCTTCAAAATTGAATCAGGAATTCCAATTTTACCTATATCATGAAGATGTCCGGCAACGTGTAAAGCCTCGCATTTATCTAAAGCAAGCCCCATCTGCATTCCGATTGCCTGCGAGATAACAGCTACATCTTCTGAATGTGAACTTGTACAAGCATCTTTAGCATCAATTGCATTTCCAAGGGATTCAGCAAATTGATGAACAGTCAGGTGAACTATATCCTGCTCTTTTTTTTGTAACTCAACATGTGCTCCAACAATATCAATAATATCTTTCATAGTTCCTCACGCTCAAATAGTAATTTTTTTTATTATCGCCTGCATATTCATTAGTGAAGTTGATTTTCATTGTCAACTATTTGATAATTGTTATTAAGGCTCATGATTATTAAATTAAGCACCATAAAGGATTAGATTAAAGAGTTTGTATATAGTTATGGAATAAGTTTCTAATTTGTAACAATAACGACATCTATACATAACCCTCAGTGCCATAAGTTGCCTCCAACCTAAGCTGAGGGAGGTTACCCAGCATGTCACTAAAGTTTAAATTGATTTCTTTTTGTCTTATAATCGGGCTTATTCCACTCCTAATTGTTGGAGTTTTCAGTGTCGAACTGGCCTCAAAGGCTCTTTCAGAACAGGCTTTCGGACACCTTGAATCTGTTCGTGATACGAAGAAAAAAAATCTGGAAGGTCTTATCAACAAATGGTTTAACGAAGTTGAATTATTTTCAAATGTTAAAGAAGTGTATAATACGGCAGGTTTGATCGGTGAATATTCAATGGAAAACGGTGTATCAGGTAAAAGAATGGACGTTAATTCCGAAGAATATACTGAACTACACCAATATACCAAAACTCCTTTTCAACCATTTGTTAAAACTCTCGGCTATGATGACGCGATCCTGATCAATGATTATGGGCGTGTTCTCTTTACTGTAAAAAAACAAGCTGATCTTGGAATTGATTTAGACAAGGGCCAATATAATAATTCAAATTTAGCCAAAGTGTGGGAAAAAGCTGTTAAGGGCGAGATAGCCTTTGCTGATTTTGAACCGTATGAACCTTTAGAAGGCGCGCCCGTTGCGTTTGTAGCTGCTCCAGTCTACTCGCATGCCGGAGATATTCAAGGAGTTGTCGCGCTTCGCATTCCTTTAAAAGAGATTAATGAAATAATGACCCTGCGGTCAGGTATGGGAGAAACCGGAGAGTCTTATCTGGTTGGTGAAGACTTTCATATGCGCTCTGATTCTGAACTTAATCCTCTCTTCAGATCAGTTAAGACTTCATTTCAAAACCCTGAAAAAGGTAAAATCCAGTCCGAAGCAGTCAAACAGGCTCTTCTCGGCAAAAGCGCCACTGCTATTATGAAAGACAGCACAAACACGTCTTTTCTCACCGCTTACACCCCTCTTAAAATTGGAAGTTCAACATGGGCGTTGATTTCAGAAATTCATGAGGAGGAAGCCTTCTCTGCAGTAACCCAACTGCGCATTACAGCATTAGTAATCTCAGTAATCACTGCTATCATAGTTGTTGTAATTTCACTTATATTTTTGAGACATGAATTGCTTAACCCACTAAAAAGAATCGAAGATTTCGTCAGTTATGTTGCAAATGGAGACTTTAAAAAGAATCTTGACGGTAACTTTAAGAGTGAAATTAAAAACTTATCCGACGGCATTCAAGTCATGGTTGAGGAACTGAAGAATAAATTAGGATTTTCACAGGGAATTCTGGAAGGAATGACCGTCCCCTGTCTTGTGGCTGATACAGAAGCTAATATTTCATACCTGAATGATCCACTCTGCAAATTATTAGAAAGCGGCGATACTTGTGAGAATTGGATTGGTAAGCCTGTTAAAGATTTGTTGCAAATTCCGCAAGACGAGCAAGGAATTATAGCACAGTGCCTAAAAGATAAAGCTCCGATTCTTAACCGGGAAAGAACTTTTTCTACCAAAATGAACCACTGCCGACATGTGCGGATTGATGCTGCTCCTCTCTATAATTTAGATAAAGACCTCATAGGAAGTTTTGCAGTAATTATCGACCTTAGTGACATAAAAAATAAAGAAGAATTGATCAGTGAACAAAATAAAATGATGATAGATATTACTGCAAATGCGGAATCAATTTCTAAATATCTGACTAAAGGAGCCGCTGAAATTGCTTCTCAGGTTGAACATGTTTCTACTAATACAGATCGTCAGTTTGATAAAATTGAACATTCTTCTCAGGCAGTTACAGAGATGAACCAAACATTACTCGGTTCATCTCAAAACGCAGAGAACGCCTTTACACAAGCTAAAAACACTCAACTTCAAGCTCAAGAAGGAATGCACACTCTGACTGAAACGAGTATTGCCATAGATCAACTGCAATCGCTGTCTGATATGGTAAAGGGAAATATGCACGAACTTGGCAAGCAAACAGAATCAATAGGTGGAATTATTAATGTAATTGATGATATTGCGGACCAAACCAACCTACTTGCACTCAATGCTGCAATTGAAGCTGCAAGAGCCGGTGATGCAGGAAGAGGGTTTGCAGTTGTTGCAGATGAAGTTCGAAAACTTGCAGAAAAGACAATGATGTCTACCAAGCAGGTTGAAAGGGCTGTGAAAAGTATTCAGAAATCAGCGCAATTAAACATTGAAAAAACAGACATGACTGTTGAGGCAGTTATACATGCGAGTGGGCTTGTTTCAAAATCCGTCAACGCCCTTCAAAGCATTTCCCGAATGTCAGTTGATACGGCTTTGGAAATTGAAAAGATTGCTCAAGCAACAGAAGAGCAATCAGGGGCGCACGATCTCATTCATAAAAATGTAGAAGATATAAAAATAATCGCAGGCGAAACTAAAACAGACATGCGACACTCATCAGACTCAATATCAAATCTGGCAAGAACAGCAGAAGAACTTGAAAAATTAATTGATAAACTTAGTTCAGCAGGCGGGCGAGCGGTTTAAAAGCCGCTTCCAAGATTATCCATTGCAGCCTCAATTTTGGCAGCTTCAGATTCCAGTATTTCCGGACTGAGTTTTTGATCAGTAACCTTGAAAGGCTTATCCATGAATACCTTGCAACGACTGAAAGGCTTTGCCACCTCAAAATGATCCCAGGATTTTTTAAAAACCATAGGATTTTCAACATATCCGCGTATAGGAATAATAAGGGAGTCTGTTTTTTGCGCAATGGCTAAAATACCCTGCTTAACTTTATGGCGCGGACCTTTAGGGCCATCGACGGTAATTATGCCTATACAACCTTCCCTTTTCATCAGGCGGGTCATACCGAGCATTGCTTTAACCCCTCCACGTGTAGAAGAGCCTCTTGCAACTTTAAACCCTAAGCGTTCCAAAGTTTCAGTAATGATTTGACCGTCACGACTATCACTAGCCATGGTAACGTATGGAAAACCCTTAGTCATTCCATAGGATGTCAATGCGAATAGCTCATTATGCCATAAAGCAAGCATGACAGGCTCTTTGCGATCCATAATCTCAATGAGATTTTCAAGACCTTCAACGTCAAAGCGAAGAGTTTTAGTAAGAGCCTTATAAAAAAACGCCATAGGCGCGGCAACTAAAGAGGGTTTAACTTTTATCTTCATAGCAACTACTCAAGTATCTTGAAACTGAATTTTGTGAATCCTAATATTCAACGGATAAAAAACACGACGATAGTCTATAATTTACTTTGAACCACGGTAACCGATACGTAAAAAAAAATAAAGTATGCTCACGACAAAATCAAGGTTGTGATTAAAATCCACTACCTAGGTTTTTCATTTCATATTCTATTTTATCAGCTTCCATTTTTAGTTGTTCAGAGCTGAGTTTTTGATCGGTAATCTGAAACGGGGTTCCCATAAAAATTTTGCACCGGTCAAATGGTCTTGGGAGTTCAAATTTATCCCATGCTTTTTCAAAAACAATTGGATTTTTGAGATATCCTCTCATGGGAATAATAAGAGAACCGGTTCGTTGGGCAATCGCCATAATCCCCGGTTTAACCTTATGCCGGGGCCCTTTCGGACCATCCATGGTAATGATCCCTACGCGCCCTTTTTTCTTCATTACACGAGTCATTCCGAGCAATGCTTTTAGCCCGCCTTTTGAAGAAGAACCGCGTACGACCTCATAACCTATGCGCTCCAAAATATCGGTAATAATCTGACCATCATTGCTATCGCTGGCTATGGTAACATAAGGAAGATCTTTTATAATGCCATATGCGGACAAAGCTAGAAGCTCATTATGCCATACAGCCATAATAATTGTTTTTTTACTGTCTAAAGCTTTAGTTATATTTTCAAGACCTTCAACTTCAAAGCGAAGGGATTTAGCCATCAGCTTGTAACAAAACGCCAATGGAGCGGCAATAAGCGCCGGATTAACTTTTATTTTCATTGAGCCTTCTAAGCATCCTGGAACTGCATGTTATATAGTTTGATGTATAAAGGACAATTTTGGAGCAGTTCTTTATGACTGCCTTTTGCGACAATATTACCCTTTTCCATAACAACTATAACATCAGCTGTAAGGATGGTAGAAAGCCTATGAGCAATTACAATACTGGTTCTATCTTTCATCAAATTTTCAAGAGCCATCTGAACTACCCGCTCTGATTCTGTATCAAGGGCGCTTGTTGCTTCATCAAGTATAAGCAAGGGAGGATTTTTAAGCAATGCGCGAGCGATTGTAAGCCTTTGTTTCTGACCACCTGAAAGCCTTACACCTCGTTCGCCGACAACTGTATTATATCCTTCCGGTAATCCTTCAATGAAGTCATGTGCGAATGCTGTTTCGGCAGCTTTTCGGACTTCCTCAAAAGGGGCATTCTGATGAACATATGCAATATTCTCACGAACAGTAGCATTGAAAAGGAAAGTTTCCTGAGAAACCATACCCAGATTCAAACGCAGCGATTTAAGTGAATAATCCTGAACCGGATTTCCATTAATTTTAAGACTGCCTTTTTCTGGATTATAAAAACGAGGAATAAGATTAACAAGAGTTGTCTTTCCTGATCCGCTTGGTCCCACAATGGCAATTTTCTGTCCGGCCTTAACTTTTAAATTAATATTGTTAAGGACGGGTTCGTGGGAAGATGTATAGCTGAAGGAAAGATCTTTTATATGAAGCTCTTTAAAAGGAAGTTCAAATTCCTTTATTCCCCCTTTCTCTACATTAATAATAGGAGAATCTAATATTTCAAAAACTCTTTCAGCACCGGCAAAAGCTCTTTGAATTGTTAAATTTGCACTGTTAATCTTTTTGATAGGTTCATAAAGCATGATCAGTGCCGCAATAAAGGAGAAAAAAGTACCCGGAGTTGAACGCCCATCAATAACCTGCGCGCCTCCATACCATAAAACAAGACCGATTCCGAGCGCACCGACAATTTCCATTATGCGGGAAGAAAGCTCGCTGTGCAGAACTTGATTAATCGCGATTTTAACTAATCTATGATTTTCAAGGTCAAACTTTTCGGATTCAAGTTTTTCATTGGCAAAAATTTTAATAACTTTAACACCGCTAAAAACTTCCTGAAGGCGAGCATTAATATCTGAAATTTTTACCTGATTTTTACGGCCGAGTTTGCGCAGTTTTTTGCCGAAATAGAAAAAAGGGAAAATAGCCAACGGAAGAACCAGTACCGCCCAAAAGGCCAGATAAGCGTCACGATAAAAGACTAATGAGATAAGACCTATAATCGTGATCACTTCGCGAATCATCATAATAAAAGACGGTAAGCTTTGCCTTATTTCCATGACATCATTAAGTATTCTGGACATAAGCATGCCCACCTGACTCTCTTCAAAAAAGTTCATAGGTAAACATACTATTTTTTGAAAAAGATCATTTCGAAGATTTTCCAGAACAAGTAATCCAGTGGTATTCATCAAATAGGACTGGAAAAATCTAAAAAATCCCTTAACGAGCATAACTACGACAAAAGCGATAGGGATTAAAAACAGAGCTTCGCGGTCTTTATTAATAAAAATATCATCCATAGCAGGCTGAATAAGATAAGCCGTAGCCGCTGTAGCAGCTGCAACAAATCCCATAGATATAAATGCTATGAAAATTCTGAATTTGTACTGTTTAAAATAAGATAAACACCTTTTCATAAGGTGTTTATTGTTCAAGTAATTATATTTATCGCCTTTGGGCAAAGTAATCTCCTTTATTTGGGCTTAAAGCCGAATGCGATATTCTCCATACTTCTCATTTGAATCAATCGCAAGCACCGATTATTCTGTAATAGATATAACCGATATATCAAGACTTAATGGATAGTATTATTCGATTTGACCACTTACGCCCCCCTGTGATTGAACATACTTTCAGGAGGATAATAAGTTATGTCAGTAAAAATAGAATGTCAGGGGTTACCCTGCCCTCAGCCAGTTATTAAATGTAAAAACGCCATTGAAGCTGATAATCCGGCAGAAATTATTATTCTTGTCGACAATGAAGCCGCGATGGAAAATGTATCCAGATTTATGACAACAAGAGGATACGAAGTCCAGACAGAAAAAAAAGGTTCATTAATTACCATTACAGGTAAAAAATCTTCGGAAAACAATATTCCTACAGCTGCAACTTGTGAAAACTGCGTAATAATGAGCGATGATGAATTAGCGCAGATAGGCAGTAAGACACTGATTTTTCTTAATAGTGATTACTTAGGGCACGGAGACGACGAACTGGGTGCTAAACTGATGTTTAACTTTGTTGCAACGCTTTCAGAGCTTGGTGATTCATTGTGGCGCATCATTCTGGTTAACGGAGCGGTCAAGCTTGCTACAGTCGGCCACACTTGTCTGGAGACACTGCAAACATTGGAAAAATCAGGAGTTTCAATCCTAGTATGCGGAACTTGTCTGGATCATTTCAACCTGCTTGATAAAAGAGCTGTCGGTGAAACAACCAATATGCTTGATGTTGTCACAAGTCTGCAACTTGCCAGCAAAGTCATTAAAGCTTAAACAGAAGTCTGGTTGCTGTCAGGAATGTTTCTGACGCTGCAACTATAAAGATAAACGATCTTTCTGTTTAAAGGACAATATGGCTGACAGCACAAAAAATCCCGAAACAATCAGGCTTAATAAATTTATAGCTTCTGCCGGAATAACATCAAGACGCGGCGCAGATGAGCTGATTAATCAAGGAAAAGTAAAAATAAACGGCGAACGTGTTGATTCTCCAGGTGTTCAGGTTGATCCTGAAAATGATCTGGTGGAAGTTAACGGAAAGCCTGTAAAACATGACTCACAGGCTGAGAATGTTTATATTTTATTAAATAAACCGATCGAAACTGTAACAACAGCTAAAGATCCTCAAAAGCGTAAAACCGTGCTTGATCTTCTGCCGTTAAATTTTAGGCAGAAACGAGTTTTTCCAGTGGGCAGGTTGGACTTCTATTCAGAAGGACTGCTGATTCTGACCACGGACGGAGAACTCTGCAATCGGTTGACTCATCCGAAATGGCATTTACCCAAAGTATATGAAGTTATAGTGCGCGGACCTGTTTCGCCTAAAAATATAGCAATCATGGAAACCGGAATGTGTTTATGCGAAGGTGACAGGCTCGCACCGGTGAAAGTTAAAATACTAAGCGAAGGTAAAGATACTACCAAGATTGAGATGATTCTTAATCAGGGTGTAAATCGTCAGATAAGACGGATGTTCAGAGATTTCGACACGACTATTTTGAAGATTAAAAGATCAAGACAAGGGAAAGTCGAACTTGGAGATCTGCCTGCTGGAAAATGGCGGGAGCTAACCTCGGACGAGGTCAAGTCTTTAAAGAAAGACGTAGGACTGTAAACTAAAAAAGGGAGTGCAGATTTAAATCAGCACTCCCTTTTTTTTTAAATATATTATTTATTAATTTTTAGTATTATCTTCCACATCCACACCTTTAGGTGGAGTAAATTCATAAAGTGAATCAGCTACTTCTGGATCAATCTCAATGTTTGACAGCAGTACTTCATTTCCGTTTCCGTAAAAGTCCACAACCAGAATCTTCGTAAGCATTTTCTTATCGGGATCAACCCACACATAAGATAGGACCAGCCCTGTTTCAGGTTCTAAAGGCATAAGCTTAAGCTTGATCAGCCCCCCTTCTTCCCCTTGATTTTCCACTACAAAATCTTCTTCCAGCTTAGCTTTACCGGAAATAAACTTAATCATGGTTTTAGAATTAAAGAGCTGTTTTGTGCGATATTTAAGAGCAAGTTTCTCATCCGGGAAATAATCCCACACAATAGACTCACCGACTATCAGTAATTCTTTTTCCGGCGTAATTGATTCCCAGTGCAACAGAGATGGTTGTTTAAAAGTGATTTTGCCGGACCGGACTTCACTCTCTTTACTCGCGGCGTTAGTCAAAGTCTGGCTGAAATCAGCTTTAAAAGTTTTAATGGAATCATATGTTTTTTGTATTTCAGTGGTCAGCTCATCTGCCGAAGCAATTGAACCGATTGATAATAAAACTGTAAGTATAAGTATGCAGAACCTAAAATTCATTGCGTTCCTCATGGATCAATTTTAATGTTAATTTATACATTAAATATAACCCCGTTAGGTGAATTATGAAAGAACAACCTGTCGCAGCAATTTCCCGCCGTAAAATCGAAGCTGAACTTTATGGACAGCTTTACGAAACAATATCAAATAAATCAGGCAAAGAAAAAGCACTGGAAATAATAAGAGAAAACCTTAAGACATCAGCATTTAAGGCTGGACAGAATTTTGCAAAAACGGCCGAAAACGGACCTAATCTTAAACACTTTTCTTCTATCGTTGAAGCATGGAAAACAGGTGATGCCATTAAGGTTGCAGAGATGTTTATAGAAGACAACCTGCTCAAAATTGACGTCGTTCGCTGCAATTACCAGCAAGCCTACTATGATATGGGGTTACCGGATGAACTTTGCAAACTATTATCCTGTTCCCGCGACGAACCATTCGCCAAAGGTTACAGCAAAAATCTGCGTATGGTTCGCGAAACTACTCTGGCTGAAGGAGGAAAATGCTGTCCATTCAGATTTTATTGGGATTAATCTTTCGTAACAAGAATTATACGAGGCTTACTGCCATCTTGAGGTCCGAGAATCCCGTCCTGTTCCATTTGTTCTATAAATCGAGCCGCACGGTTGAACCCGATACGAAAACGTCTCTGTAATAGAGATATAGATGCCTTGCCCTGTGTAAGAACAAATTCAACAGCTTCTGCGTATACCGGGTCATCAGATTCTCCGGGCATACGTCCCTGACTGGAGCCGGACGGAGTCTCTTTCCAGTCACTAAAATCAAGTTCAAAGTCTTGCGGATATTTCTTTTTCCAGAAATCGACAACCAATTTTATTTCATCATCTTCAACTAAAGCACCGTGTAACCTGCGAAGCTGTGCTCCACTAGGTTTAAACAACATATCCCCTCTACCAAGCAACTTTTCTGCACCGCCCATGTCCAAAATAGTGCGGGAGTCATGTTTTGAGGTGACCTGAAAGGAAATTCGTGTTGGAAAGTTTGCTTTAATCAAGCCGGTGACAACATCTACAGAAGGTCGCTGTGTTGCAAGAATAATATGAATTCCGGAAGCACGCGCCAACTGAGCAAGCCGCACAATACTGATTTCAACATCTTTTCCGGCAGTCAGCATAAGGTCAGCAAGCTCATCAACAACAATAACTAAATAAGGCATATGTTCAAGATCGGCCAAATCTTCAGGCATTTCGTCTTCCATCTTGATCAGCTTCTCATTGTAGCTGGCAATATTTCTCACCCCGAGACGAGCCATCTTCTGATAACGCTGGTCCATTTCATGAACAGCCCATTCAAGTGCACTTTTTGCCAAAGCCATATCAGTTACAACAGGATGAACAAGATGCGGAAGACTTGCATAAACAGCAAGTTCAATTCTTTTGGGATCTATAAGCAAAAGTTTTACTTCGTCAGGTCCGGCACGATAAAGCAGGCTCATGAGAAGTCCGTTTAAACAAACACTTTTCCCGGCTCCGGTCGCTCCGGCTACAAGTAAATGCGGCATCTTTATAAGATCCGCGACAACAGGTTCACCCTGAATATCTTTACCCAGCGCCATTGTCAGAGGCGATTTTGCATTCTTAAAACAGTCTGCTTCAAAAATTTCCCGCAGATAAACAACCTGTCGCTGATCATTAGGAATTTCTACCCCTACTGAATTCTTGCCGGGAATCGGGGCCTCAATTCTGACGGAAATTGCTTTTAGAGCAAGGGCAATATCATCAGTTAATCCTGCTATTTTACTGACTTTTACACCGGGAGCAGGACGAAATTCAAACATTGTAACAACTGGACCGGGAATAACATTCTTTATTTCGCCATCAATATTGAAATCTTTAAGACAAACTGCGAGACTTTCAGTTTTATTCTCTAATACTTTCGGATCAACCTTAATACCGGTAACTTTAGGCTCCACCAGCATATCAAGAGGAGGAAAAGGAGCGGTTGTATCTATTTTTTGCGGTTTAGGTTTAACTTTTTTCTTAGGAATAGCCTCTTTAAATGGCTTTAAAACAACTTCAGAATTACTTTCCTGTTCTTCAATTTTCTTTTTAGGTTCGAAATTTTTAGAAGCTGTATCATTCTTTACAACGATCTCTTTTTTTTCTGCTTTTTTGCGATCTCGTTCAGTTTTTACTCTTTTAGCTCTACGGTCATAGCGTTCTTTATTTTTAAGACCAAAATCAATGAGTATAGTTCTAATTCTCTTGCAGATGGAAGCCCAGCTCAAATTAAGAGTCAGCTGAATTCCGGCAAGAGTTGTGAACATCCAGAATAGAAAAGCTCCGATAGGCTTAAGATAGCGGTAGGACCATTTGGAAAGCAGCGCACCTATAAATCCGCCTTCGTGGATCGGCATATTTTTTTGATATTCAGTCAACCAAGGATGGGACGACCATGAAAGAATACAGACATAGAGCAATACTAAGCCAGCCCATCTCCACCAAGGCTGCTTTAAAGCTACGAGAAAAGATGCAAGACCTAAATACAGGCAATAAAAAGGTATCAACCAAGCACCGATTCCGACCATATCTATCATTAAACCCGCGGCATATGATCCGGCTGGCCCTATTAAATTCTTTATTTTCCAGTTCGAACTTACAGCTTGATTAAGAGTAGGGTCGCCCGGATGGAACGAGTACATGCTTATAAAAAGAAAGGCGGCTAAAAAAATCCAGAACAAGCCGGAAATTTCTTTTGCGAATTTTTCGCTGGGCAGTGTCTCATCCTCCGTTTCGCTCCGTTTTTATATAAAAGGAGCTGGTTTAAATACTCCGGGCAGAATTAACCACCCGGAGAAAATACTAATCATTAATACAACTAAAAAAAGGCTTATTTTTCACGGCCTAAATATTCTTTGGAGCGGGTATCTACTTTTACTTTATCATTTTCATTAACAAAAAGAGGAACATTGATAACAAGACCTGTTTCCAGCGTTGCAGGCTTGGAAGCGCCACTGACTCTGTCACCCTGCACACCTGGATCAGTCTGCGTAACTAACAAAACAACAGAAGCCGGCAATTCCATTCCAATAACTTCTCCATTATAAAGAAGAGCTTTGTTACTTTCGCCTTCTTTAAGAAATCCACCGGTATCACCGATGATTTCAGCTGGAACAGTCATCTGTTCATATGATTCGAGATCCATAAGTACGAAAGCGGTTCCATCTTTATAAAGGAACTGCATTTCTTTTGTTTCCATATCAGGCTTTTCTACTTTTTCTCCAGAGCGAAAAGTTTGATCAATAACTCGTCCTGTAAGCATATTTTTAAGTTTTGTACGAACAAAAGCGCCACCTTTACCCGGCTTAAAATGCTGAAATTCTATAATGTCATAAGGCTTTTTATCAATTTCAATTTTCAATCCTGGTCTAAAATCTTTAGTAGATATCATTTTAACTCCGCTAAGTATTAAGTGTACGAGCCTTTAAAGGACCGTCGAAATATTAATCCCGAGCTGTCTGCTACAGCGCTAAGACAGCATGAATCATCAATTTATACTCGTTGTTTATATTGATTCTTCACAATAACAGCCTATAGGTTCAATAAACATCCGCTTAAAAAGTTTAATTTAATCGGCTGTCACATGACAAAACAATGCCTGAACGGCAAACACATAACTCAGAATTCCAAATCCGGCAATTACTCCAATGCAATGTTTCCCCATGAAACTACGCTGCCTGACGGGATCTTCTGTTCGTGCCCAGATATTACTGATATGAACTTCAACGCATGGAACATCAATCCATGCGAGTGAATCAGCAATGGCAAGGCTCGTGTGCGTATACGCTCCGGCATTAAAAACAATTCCATCAATTTTATCTTTTCTGGCTTTTTCAAGTCGATCAATTAACGCGCCTTCCGAGTTAGCCTGAAAAAATTCAAGTTTTATCTGTTCGGCCTTTTTGCCCATATTTTTTTTTAAATGATCCGGAATATCTTCAATTTTATCAGAACCATATATTTCTGGCTGTCTTTTGCCAACATGCCCCAGATTCGGACCGTTAAGTATTAAAAAGGTGTACATCTAAACTCCTTTATTTTTTCAAGGTTGACCAAAATGTATTCTTGAAAGATTATCTAACTTGACTCACTGAAACAAATGGGTGATCAGTGTTCCTTACTTTAAACATAATATTTAAGGACCATTCCTAATGAATAATACTCTCAAATTGATGCAAACCGTTTACGAGATCGATCAACTTGAACAATTGCCTGTTCCTCAAATCATTCTTGCCGGGCGATCCAATGTAGGAAAATCTTCACTGGTTAACTGCCTTGCAGAAAGAAAGAAACTTGCGAAAATCAGCGCAACCCCCGGTAAAACAAGAAGCTTGAACTATTACGAAGTAGTACCTCATGGTTACTATATTGTTGACTTGCCGGGATACGGATATGCCAAATGTTCAAAAACAGAGCGGGCCAAATGGGGTACGCTTATTGACCGCTACCTAGAAGGAAACGCTTACGTTGCCGCAGCAGTCGTGTTACTCGACAGCCGGTTGACGCCCCAGAAAAATGATATCGACATGATATCGTATTTTAGACAATGCAATATTCCGATTCTGCCGGTTCTGACTAAGTCAGACAAAACTAAACAAGGTGAACGTGCCAAAATTCAGAATAAATGGCAGGACATTTTACATGTCAAACCTCTATGTGTATCCAGTAAGAGCGGCATGAACCGCACCAAGCTCTGGAATCTTCTGGATAAAACAGCAATGCCTGAATTAGCTCATGCTCCGGTTTCCATAGAAGATGTCGAAAGCAATACAAACGAATAGTCAGTTAGAATAAAAAACAAGTAATTGTCATTTTTTTTAAGACCAAACCATCACGTGATATAAAACGGGTTGTTTGGTCTTTTTTATATTCGAAAAGTTTCAGCCCCAGCCTATTTAAGTCTTTTATTACGGCTCATATATTTACCGGCAGATTCAGGGATAAGAACCCATGCGATACGAAGCCCTGCAAGAGTACTGATCACAATGTTGCCGATCCATGCCGCTACAATTGGCGGCAAGACTCCTGACTGTCCCGCTGATGCTCCAATCATGAACAAAGCATAATAAGTAAACGTCAGCGCCAACCCGAGCCCTATATTCAGATAAATATTTTCTGAAATTGTGACCAGAGCTAGAGAAACAAGTGCCATTGCCAGAAGAGAAAACGCATATGACCACTTGGAATGCCATGCGGTTATTAAACGATCAACATTTGAACCGGATGTTTTGAGTTGATCAATTACTTCCGCCAACTGCCATAATGGAAGCTGAGCCGGATCTGCCCCCGGATCAACTGCTTTAAATACTTTCAGATCCAACTTAAGAGGCATCGTATAAATTGGATGTTTCCGCGATGAAAATTTATCAGGACTGAGTTCCACAGCATTTTCAAGCTTCCAGCCATACTTTTCACTGACTTCAGCACTTTCAGAGGTAATAACTTTTAATATTTGATTATTATCTTCGGCAAATTCATATACTGTAACCCCCTTTGCCTTATTACCGAAAGGCATTACTTCATCAGCTTCAACAACGTATTTTCCTTCTCTGAACCAGATGTTGTGGAGCACTCTTTTATCCAGCTGACTTTTGCGCACATCTTCTTTCCAGATACGAAAAGCTTCCTGCTCTCCATAAACTCCGATGACCTGCGAAAACATAAGTTGCCCCATACTCCAAAAAACTGCGTAAATAATGAAAAAGCGCACAAACCAACCAAGAGAAAGACCTCCGGTTCTAAGTGCGAGCATTTCTTTATTTTTAGCCATTACACAGAGTTGTATCAGCATGGAAAGAAGAAAGACTGCCGGTAATATCTGTGAAAAAATAAGCGGCATTTTAACAATAAAATAGCGGAGAATTAACCCTATTCCAAGTCCGGCTTCTATAAAATCATCAAGCCTGTCAAAAAGATCCGAAAGAAGATAAATCCCCGTTCCGACACCAAGACAGACCATCATCAAAAACAGATTCTGTTTTAATACATATGTCGCCAGATATCCGGGAAGCAATTTACGAATCATACTGCCTCCCTGCGTTTTTTCTTGAAAAATGACAGTTTAATTCGAAACGAGCGTTCCATTACAGCCATTTTTAATAATAAAATTGAAATAACCGCAAAGATTGTATTAGGAGCCCACAAGCCTACAACCGGTGACAAAGTCCCGCTTTCTCCAAGAGTTATACCAAGTGAAAGCATGGTGTAATAAATAAGAAAAAGCCCCATTGAGATAATCAGCCCGTACTGCTGCTTCAAACCTCTGAAAATACAGGCAATAGGCATGGCAAACATGCCAAGCACCAGACATGCTACGGGCAATGCTAATCTTTTTTGAACTTCAACTTGAACTTTACGATAAAATTTCGGGTCAAGATCACCGGCTCTGTCCCCTCCTCTGCTGATGCGGACGAGCTTTTCCCATGACATTTCTTTAGGACGCAGATCATCAACATCATAACCTTTCAAAAGGTTTCCAAGAGGAATCCTGACATCATAATTTTTAAATTTAAGAACACTTAGCTGATCTTTTTGCTGCTGATATATCCGCCCGTTTTCAAGATGGACCATGATTCTTCCACGAGCGGAATCAGTTCTTATCTCACCAAGCGGCGCAACAATCGTTGCAGTCATACTTTTTCGTGTACTGTCGCGCACAAAGACAGAGTGCATTTTGCCGTCTTTAGAATCAACTTTTTCGGCATAAAAAACTAATCCCGGGAAATCTCTATTAAAAACACCAGGTTGAATAGCAAGTTGACTTCGAGTTCGCGCAAACTCCATCAAAGCATTGCGGAAATTTTCTGTACCCCACGAAAGTCCGTATAATGAAAAAAAGACATCTGCTCCGGTGCAAAGCATGCAAAAAATAATCGGCGCAGGTAAAAGCTTATAAAGACTGAGCCCGCCTGATTTAAGGGCTGTGATCTCATTATCTGAATTCATTCTCAAAAAAGTCAGAAATATTGCCAGCATAGTAGCAATAGGAGTCAGCACAAGCAGGAAAAAAGGACACAAGTATAGGAACAACTTTCCCATTTCAAGAGCGCCGAGACTTTGGCCTATGAAAAGATCTCTGAATTGTAAAAGTCTACCAATCAAGATCAATCCCATAAAGCCGGACAAGCTCAACGTGAAAATGGAAAGAAGTTCCTTAAATATCTGACGATGAAGAATCTTCAAATTGATTCCATAAGGAATTGCAGACTGTTAAGTCTTGTTTTGGATAAAAAATATTTAGTCACATTCAGGACTTTTGTCAGAATTTTCTTTATAGAAACGAGTAAGAAATTCCATGTCATTAGGTGATAAATTAAAACGCATTGCGGCTTCTTCAAGCAATACTATGTGAGTCTTACCTGTTTCGACTTGCTTTTCAGAAATCCACTTAATAGCTTTGCGGGTTAGCTCGCAATGAGGAACGATGGTTGTCATATATTTAATTCCTTCGAAGACGATTGTTATTAATTCATATTACTACACCAGCTTGCCCCCCCTTGCAACTTCGAGCAGGCTGGAATATTTAAGTCACGGCTTCACAATATTAAACAAGGGAATTTCTCCCTTCTTCAATTAGCTTATTCATAACTATATGACTATTTAAATTGATTTTTTTTGATATTTAACTGTGCTTTTCAAGGGGTTTTAAATGCCTTCTCTATATGCAGCAGCAATTCTCGGAGTTGTTGAAGGTCTTACAGAATTTTTGCCGGTCTCCAGTACAGGGCATCTTATCATTACAGGTCACCTTCTTGGTTTCACCGGAGATAAGGCTTCTTCTTTTGAAGTTGCTATCCAGCTAGGGGCCATCCTGGCGGTTGTATTATTGTATTGGTCACGTTTCTGGGGATTATTTTTTCCGGTTCATGGGCAAAGATTTTCCGGAACCAGAGGGCTTTACCTTTTATTTTTAACAAGTTTACCAGCGTCAGTTCTCGGACTTCTCGCACACGATGCCATTAAAAAATACCTTTTTAATCCTTACACAGTCGCGTGGGCGCTTTTAGTAGGTGCCTTAATGATTCTTTTTGTAGAAAGAAAAGAAAGAAAAGCCAGCTGTTTCACATTGGATGAGCTTACACCTAAATTAGCTTTTGGTATTGGATGTTTTCAATGTCTAGCTCTCTGGCCGGGATTTTCAAGATCTGCGGCTACAATTATGGGCGGCATGATTTTAGGCGCCAAACGAAAAATTGCCGCAGAGTATTCCTTTATTGCCGCTGTTCCAATTATGTTTGCCGCAACCGGATATGATATGCTCAAAAGCTATAAATTATTTACGGTTGCAGATATGCCGTTTCTTGCAGTTGGATTTGTAATCTCTTTTATTTCAGCATGGATTGCAGTCAAAGGTTTTATCTATCTTTTAAGCAAATTAACCTTGCGCCCTTTCGCATATTACAGGCTAGCACTGGCTCCGTTAGTACTTTTTTTCTGGAGTTAAAATTGAATGGTCAACAATCTAGAATTGCTAAGTAAAAGCATTATTTTAAGAAAAATCAAAAAAAGTTAATTTTTTACTTGCCAAGGAGAAGGAGAGCGTATAGTACTCTCTCTCGTTGGCGGCGAAGGCCGAAACGTGGCGAGGTAGCTCAGTTGGTTAGAGCATGCGGCTCATATCCGCAGTGTCGGGGGTTCAATTCCCTTCCTCGCTACCACGAATGTATAAGCCCGTAGTTCATTTGAACTACGGGCTTTTCCTGTTTAAATTCTACTTTGACTTCCATTTCCTCTAGATTTACAATTAATTATTATGAGAACAAAAATTTCAATTAAATCAAAAAACGATATCGCTAAAATGCGAAAGGCTGGATTATTGCTTCAGGAAACTCATATGGTTGCCAGAAGCATGGTTAAGCCTGGTGTGACGACTTCTGAAATCAATGAAGCCGTGGAGTCCTTTATTTCCCAAAATAGAGCCATAGCCCTATTTAAAGGCGTTCAAGGCGTTACACCCTACCCTGCGGGAACCTGCATATCCGTTAATGAAGAAGTTGTGCATGGAATTCCCGGATCAAGAGTTCTTTTAGAAGGTGACCTCGTAAGTATTGATATCGGAGTAAAATTAGACGGATGGTGTTCTGATTGCGCCTGTTCTTATGGTGTCGGAACAGTTTCTAAAGAAGTTCAGGATTTATTAAATATAACTGAAGGATGCCTTAACATCGCCCTGACTAAAATGAAGCCCGGAATTAAGTGGAGAGACATTGCCAAAGTAATGGCCGACTCAGCGAGAAATGCCGGATACTCAGTGGTTGAAGAGCTAATCGGGCACGGTATTGGTCGAGAGCTATGGGAAAGCCCGGATGTACCCAACTATTCTACTCGTGCGATTCCGGATTTTACATTAGAAGAAGGAATGGTAATAGCTGTTGAACCTATGATAAACATGGGAACAAATAAAATTTTTACTAAATCTGACAACTGGACCATCTGCACCAAAGACAGAAAGCCTTCAGCTCATTTTGAGCATTCAATAGCAATTACGGCAGACGGGGTTGAAGTTTTGACCTGTGATCCAAATGGAAAAGGATGGGCCATCTGGTAAGTTTTGGCACTTTATATTCTAAGAAATCTGTTCAATATTAATACATACACCTAGCTAGGATGGAGCATTGAAATATTTTATAAATCCTTATCGCTCTCTAAATTGTCCATTTAAAAACCTGTTGCCAATCGTATTAATATTATTTTTAACTTTTATATCAGTTTGCTCATTCCCTTATGAAGTTTTTGCAAAAGACAAATTTATCACACCTGATTTAATTACAATCGATCATATTAATCATACAATATGGCAACATATAGCCGACAATTTATTCTTTGACCCTAGTGTTGATCACTACGAATTAAAAAAGGAAACCATAATATACATAGGCTTGCTATTTGCCTCCGTCGTGCTTGTTCTACTGTTCATGATGCTATTTGCTCGCAAATTAAAAAAAGAAGTTGATACAAGAAAAGAGATTGAAGCTAAATTAATAAAAAGTGAGCAATACTACCGCAGTTTATTTCATAATACCGGCACAGCTACGGTGATACTTGGAGAGGATCTTTACATAAAAAAATGCAATAGCAATTTTGCAGACTTATGTGGTCTTAAAAATGATGAAATTGAAAATAAAAAAAAATGGACTGATTTTGTAACTATTGATGAATTAGCTAAAATGCATAAATACCATTTAGCTAGAAAAGATAATGAAAGCACGGCTCCACGCGCTTATGAATTTAAATTCTTACGCGCAAACGGTGAAATCAGAAATGTTAGTGTTTATGTCGAAAAAATCAGCGGCTCAACAGATCGGGTTGCATCCCTGATTGATTTGACTGAAAAAATAAAGACACAAGACTTGTTAATTCAAACTGAAAAAATGATCTCAGTAGGCGGACTTGCTGCCGGCATGGCTCACGAGATTAATAATCCCCTAGCCGGCATCCTGCAAGGTACTCAGAATATTTTACGTAGACTTTCTCCGGACTATAAAAAAAATATCATCACAACAAAAGAAGGGAAATGTTCTTTTGAAGAAATGATCAGCTTCCTTAATGAAAGGGGCATACTACGCATGATCGAAGGCATTCAAATTTCTGGAGAACGAGCCGCAGAAATTGTTAAAAATATGCTTGAATTCAGTCGCCGCAGTGATGCAGGAAGAACTTCATGCAATTTAAACAAGTTACTTGATGGAATCATTGACATTGTTTCCTGCGACTATGATTTACGTAAGAAATATGATTTTAAACATACACAAATAGTCAAAGAATACGCTGACAATTCATACATGATAAGTTGTTTTAAAACTGAAATTGAGCAAGTTTTATTAAATCTTATAAAAAATGCCGCTTTTGCCATGGCTGAAACTGCACAAAAAAGAACTCCAAAACTTACATTAAGAACTAGATACAAAAAAGATTTTATTATAATTGAAGTTAAAGATAATGGATCGGGGATGCCCGAAGACATTCGCAGAAGAGTTTTCGAACCATTTTTTACTACAAAAGCACCGGGGGTTGGCACCGGATTAGGTCTTTCTGTTTCGTATTTTATAATAACTCAGAACCATAAGGGTATTTTTGAAGTTGAATCTACAGTCGACAAAGGAACAAAATTCTCAATCAAAATCCCCTCAATTTAACCCTTTATTTAAATACAGCAGTACATACATATGTTTCACAAAACGATCTCGTTCATTTTGTTTTTAGTTTTTATTTTTGCTTGTCCGGCTTGTGCGAAAAAACCAGCAATATATCCGAATGATCATTCTAAAGCAGTCGGTAAGGCCCAGACAAATCAAGATATCCAATACTGCCTGAAGCTTGCTGATGACAATGTAGGTAAAGAATCACGAGGTAAAAAAAGCGTTAAAACTGGAGTTAAAGGCGGCTTAATCGGGGGTGCAATAGGTTTAGGCATTGGCATTGTGACTGGCAGCCCGGGAACATCCGCGCTTGCAGGAGCTGCGGGAGGAGCTGCCGGAGGAGCTGCTGGCGGAGCAATTCAAGACAATACAGACTCTGTATACCGTAATTTTGTAGAAAAATGCCTGATTGAAAAAGGATATGAACCAATAGGTTGGAGATAAATTTTAAAGATTAAAATATATATTAATTCCACTTTTATTTTTTAAACCGTTAAGATTATTTGATCATTGCCGATCTGTTTTATGAGCATGAAAATTTAAACACAAGCGGCTGGTAAAAATGCGCATACTGACACTTTTTATACTACTTTTAATCTTCCCTCTTTCAGTTCAAGCATGGCAGGGAAAGATTATAGCAGTTGATAGCTCCACATCTTTAATAGTTCTTAAAGATGGGCAAGACCCTGTAAAAATTAAAATTTCAGGAATAATTCCTTCGCCCGAAGTTGACAAAGCGAAAGGTAAGCTGGAGTGCAGTAGTATTGCTCTGATGAAAGATGCAGAAATCAATGAAACTGGTAAAAACGACGAAAATACAATTTTAGCCGACGTTACTATTAACGGACAACCGCTTGCACAGGAGCTGATTAAGCTCGGCGTTGCTCAACAGATTGGCAACGTTTCAACAACAACACAGCCTGAATCAACAAATGCGGATAAATCAGAGTCCGTAGCCTCGCCAACTGACAATATAAGCGAAAATCCTACTTCAAATAAAATTATTTCAGAACTGTCTACAAACGACGATCAAATAAGTTCAGATCATCAATACGTCGCGCCAGTGCCCAAGCAATCATACAAATCAGTACCAGCTCAAGCTCCTGTCATTAGATATGTTCAAGTTCAACAGCAGCCCCAGCAGTTAGGGTTCTGGCCTGCCCGCCCTGTTCAGATAATTCAGCCGCAAGCTGCTGCACCATCTGTAACAGCGCCAATAGCTACAACAACAAAAAAAACACCTTCAGATTTCAGGCAGCCGGGTGAAATTGCCCAAGAAGAATATGACCTTGCAATCAGAGTTAAAAAAGCAAGACCTTTAAAAAAGAACCAAGGTTTTTTTCTTTCAAAGAAAAAATCAGAAACATTTATCGGAGCGGCCGTAGGGACACAATACTCTACAAAATCTAAAACAGATGTACCTTATGCTTCGTTTGGCCCTTCCGGAGGGGTAGCTATCCGTCACTTTTATCCTTC
Source organism: Maridesulfovibrio ferrireducens (assembly GCF_016342405.1). NCBI lineage: Bacteria > Pseudomonadati > Thermodesulfobacteriota > Desulfovibrionia > Desulfovibrionales > Desulfovibrionaceae > Maridesulfovibrio > Maridesulfovibrio ferrireducens. The sequence goes on from NZ_JAEINN010000007.1 coordinate 197,697, forward strand.
CGGCTTGGGACTGGGCGGAGATATGATGATCAGTGGAACTTCAGGAAGATCCGGAACTTTACCGGCAGCTAGTAATGCAACTAACGGAACTTCTTACGATTATAAATCTAAAAGTTTTAACACATACACTTTTACAGCTTCCCTGCTTTACAGGTTCTATACTGACTCTAAATTTACGCCTTATATAGCGGCTCAAGGCGGTTATTCTTTCTTCGGCTACCCGAATACAGATTTTAATATTTCCGAAGGTGCTCCTGTGGCCGGAGGCGGTTTAGGCTTCCTTTATGAATTTGATTCAGGTTTTACCATCGGTTCAGATGTAAGATATTTAAAAACCTTCGGAAGAAAAGCACATGACCCGGACGGCTTTTTGAACACAACTATCAATTTCGGGTACACCTTTGACTGACTAATAAACGCATGCGTTTAATTGTTGCTACTTTTTATTTTTAATTATTGGCTTTATGAAAGTCGTATCCTTGCCTCGTTCTTTAATCCCCTGCTTTTTATTATCAATTGACCTTCTTTTTTTTTAAATTACAATTGACTTGACATATTTGCGGCTGTATACGTTTTTCAAATGTGTATCACTTTGCAGTTAATATTTTGTAATAAAAACTCAAAAGGTCTGTAATCATGCCTCAAAAAATATTTCGTATGCTGTCATCGATAATGTTTCTAGTTTTAGTAATGTTATTTTCCACCTCCCCTGCACAAGCTCATAGAGTCTCAGTCTTTGCATATGTTGAAGGATCTGAAGTTTTTACTGAAAGCTATTTCTCGAAAGAAAAAAGAGTGCATCAAGGTAAAATTGAAGTTTTTAATTTAACAACCGGCTCACAGATTTTAACAGGAACGTCCGATGACGACGGCAATTTTAATTTTCCTATTCCAAAAGAAATTTCTTCTGACCATGCAGGACTTAAAATTGTTCTTATAGCTTCTGAAGGCCATAGAAACGAGTGGACTCTAACTCCAGAAGATATTTTCCCGAATGCTTCGCCTACGTCATCTGAACTGCCTCAAAAAATGCAAACAGAAATTATACCCGACGTTAAAACCACTTTAACGAACACGGATACATCATTGCTGAGTGCTCAAATACAAGAATTAAACACTAAGATAGATACCTTAAAAAGACTGATCTTAAATCAACAAGAAGATGGTCCTGGTATAAAAGAAATATTTTCAGGGATTGGATATATTTTTGGTTTTTTCGGGATTGCGGCATTTTTAACTTCTAGAAAAAAGTAAAACTTTAAATTTAAAAATGGAGAGTTGTTATGAAAAAAATTTTAATTGCTTTAATTGCATCAATCGCATTATTTGCGGCGGCAGCAAGCGCACATGCACATTTCGGAATGCTGATTCCTGACACTTCTATTGTTTCTCCTGAGAAAAAAACAATCAACATGGAATTATCATTCGCACATCCTTTCGAACTTGCAGGAATGGATCTGGTTAAGCCCAAAAAGTTCAGTGTTTATCATGAAGGAAAAGAAACAGACCTTCTGAGTTCCTTAAAAAAGTCCAAATTTCTCGGTCATAATGGTTTTACAACATCTTTTAAATTTAAACGTCCGGGAATGTATACATTCTTCATGGAGCCTACTCCATATCCAGAACCAGCTGAAGACAACTATATAATTCACTATACAAAAACAATTGTATCAGCGTTTAATGAAGGTGAAGACTGGAATAAACCTTTAGGTGTTAAAACTGAGATTGTCCCTCTCACCCGTCCTTGGGGAAATTATTCCGGCAACGTATTTCAAGGAATAGTTTTACTCGATGGCAAGCCGGCTCCTTACACACGTGTTGAAGTTGAACTTTACAACAAAGACTCAAAATATAAAGCTCCATATGAATGTATGGTTACTCAAGAAGTTCTTTGTGACGCTAATGGCGTATTCACTTTTGCTTGTCCTAAATCCGGCTGGTGGGGTTTTGCAGCTCTCAATGATGCAGACTATAAAATCAAAGGGAAAACCGTTGAACTTGGAGCAGTTCTTTGGATTGAAATGTTTTCATATTAATTTAAAAAATGTTTTTTTAAAAAATAGCCAAACAGAATTAATAGACATTTCACATATAACTAAAGTAAAGGTTAGACCAGATGGTCTGACCTTTACTTTTTTTCATTATTAGGCCACTAATAATATAATTAGAAAACATAGCCATTACTTTGTTAATAGTAATAAATTCAGCTTTTTATTTGATATAATACTATGGAGTATGAATGCGTAACCCGCATGTCTTAATTGTCGATGACAGTAAAACCATACGTTCTGTCCTAAGCTCACAGCTCAAAAGCCGGAGTATTGATGTAACTGAAGCAGTCGACGGCCTTCAAGGGCTTAATCACATTCGCAAAAGGCATTATGACTTGGTAATTACCGATGTAATCATGCCTAATATGGATGGATATCAGCTTTGCACTGAAATTAAGAATAATCCTGAAACGAAATCTACTCCCGTTATCATTCTCTCTACTAATGAAAAAAACGAACAGATAGAAAAAGGATTTGAAGTCGGAGCTGCGGCTTATATAACCAAGAATAAAGCAGGCAAAGAACTTTTTCCTTATGTACAAGAGATACTGGATAAATCTAAACTACTCAGAGATAGATTGATTTTAGTAGTCGATGATTCAAAATACATTTTAAAAGTTGTAAATTCCGGTCTTTCTGACGCAGGATTTAATGTTATAACAGCATCAAACGGATCAGAAGCTTACGAAATTGCTTCCAATGAGCTTCCGGACCTCATTCTTTCAGATATAAACATGCCTGTTATGGATGGAATTGAATTTTGCGATAAAATTCAAAAAAATCCCGACCTTTCAAGTATCCCTTTTGTTATAATGAGTTCAGGTGGCGACCGTAGAACTATGCGCGAGTTACTGCATAAAGGAGCTTCTGCTTTTTTGGTCAAGCCTTTCAATATTGATCAGCTTGTAATTACTGCGGAAAAACTACTTAGTGACCATTTCAAAATGGTGCTGCAACAACGTGAACTCTTAAAAACAGAAAGAAATCTTATACTTGGCAGCATAACAAGCCTAATTCAGGCACTCGAAGCACGCGATCCCTATACACGTGGACATTCTGACACAGTTGCATCTATTTCAGTCAAAATTGCAAAACAAATGTCGTTTAACCCTCACGATTTAGAAAGAATCGAATTTGCTGCACGACTGCATGATCTTGGTAAAATCGGAATAAGAGATGATGTTCTTTTAAAGCCTGGTCCATTAACCTCGGAAGAATTCAATTTAATCAAACAACACCCTAGCTTGGGAGCCGAGATACTACGCCCTATTCCAAGTATGGAAGATGTTATACCGGCAGTACTTTATCATCACGAAAAAATGAACGGTCAGGGCTACCCACATGGTTTGATAGGTAATGAGATTCCGATCTGGGCTCGCGTAATCGCTGTTGCGGATGTGTATGATGCACTAACAACGGACCGTCCGTATAGAAAGGCAATGGCTCACAACAAAGCAATGGATATCATTACGCAAAACTCAGAATTCCAGCTCTGCCCCGAATGCGTAAAAACCTTTAAATCTGTGATTCCCGATAATCCAATGGACTGTAAAGAATTAAATTTAGCCGAGTGTATCTAACCCTGAAACTTCCCAAGCTTTTTCTTTGCTTACTTCTTCTCCTGACTCAAGGATAAGAGCTTCTACGTCCACATCAACGTCACTACTTTCTTCTACTCCCATCTGAAAAATACGTTTCTGATTTTGATCATAGATATAAGCAGAATCTTCATAGACATAAAATTTAAAAGGGCTTTCCATATTTCCTCCAGAATAAAATCATATTTGATGGACAGCTATTAACACTTTGTCACATGACATGAAAGGGCTAATGATATAGACTTAATAAAAGGTTAAGTGTTCATGTTAAAATTAATTCACACAGGAGTTTATATGCAGTCACGTTTAATATGCCGGATATTAATGTTGAGTCTTTCCGTCATAATTATTACGGCCGCATGCGCATTTGCGGAAACAATCACATACAAATGCAAAGGTGGAGCTGCCTGTATTGAAGAGCGCATAGATTTTGGAGCAGCAACCGTAACTTGCGCTGATGTTAATGGAGATGTTCTTGCGCACTGGGTCTGCGAGTATGAATTAGAATATACATGCCGCAACACCCTGACCGGACAAATACAGAAAGGTGGATTTAATCCAATATCAAGTTCTCTTTGCTCCCATCTTTGCGGACCATGCAAAGACGGCTGGGAATAATTTTTTGTGAGCAGTTAAGGACCTTGCCATTAACTGAGCAATAGTATAATCGTACCGACTTCTCGCATAGATTCCGGTTATTTATTTTCACCGGGCTATTGCATCCTCTTCTAAATGTCTTATAATAGAGTTAGGAAGAGTTCTTTGATATGGGGGCGCACTGGTTTCGACGGGGATGAGAGAAGCTGAGGCTGCAGGTCGAGGCGCCGCTGGCCTCGTAAAAAGCGGCACAATCATAATTGCAAACGACAATTACGATTACGCACTAGCAGCTTAATTAAGCCGCTATGTCATTGCTTTGATGTCTGATATCTGCAGTGACACAAAACCCATCAGGCTGGCTAGTTTCCGGTTGCACGTCCCGGAAGCAGTGAGAACCTAGCACGCGCTGGCTCACATGTTGCCCGTTCAGGGGCGTTCATGAGAGTGAGAAACAATACCTGAACTATGCCTGTAGATGTCTTAGTGGAGCATTCCCGGACGGGGGTTCGATTCCCCCCGCCTCCACCAGTTAAAGTCTATAATTTCAACACCTTAGACAAACTAGGCTGTAAGCATGGCCAAAATGGCCCCACTATAGCCCCACCTTTTTTAAAAGGCCCCATTTCAAAAGGCCCGCTTCCAATCGGAAACGGGCCTTTGTTTTTTGGTCTGATAAACTCGATTAATCGTTCAAAATTTTATCAACAACTCCACTGCTCATAATAGATGCAGCAAAATGCCTAAAATCTTCCGGTATTGCACCACCAGTATCACATATCCTTTTCCATGCCGCACGGGTTTCAACACTCATTTTGCTAACGTCAAATTCATCAGCAGGCCGCGCAGCGGGAATTTCACGATGCACAGACACGCCCGGTTGCTGTTCAACTTTATGTTTAATATTACTCACGATGTTTTCTCCTGAATATAAATTTTACCGCCAATAAAGCGCATATCTTCCGGCCCGCGCACAGCCATTGCGAGCTGCTTTAGATTTGCGTCTTCTTCGAGATCTATTTTAGCCGCAGAACATATCAACTTGCCGTCGGGTGTTACGAACGAGCAATCAGTAGGAGATATGTTAAAATCTACCTCTGTGAAAACTTGATCTACAGCCCCAGCCGCTAATACAAGACTAATATTATTCTTACGTGAGATATTTTGCGGAGCTTCGGTAAGATTAAGAGCGGTTATGTCTACGATGCTGTTTCCACTGGATATATATGAGATATCATCCATAGTATCCCCACCGTAATGACCGAACATGCAGAGCCTTTTACCCGATGATAATTTTCCGTACTGAGGAGAAATTCCAAAAACAAGTCCAGTATCTTCAACCGTGTTAGTACTCGTGGAGTACTCAAACACTTTCGCATCATTAGCTACATAAATGATGCCAGTTTCGGAAATACCCGCAGAAGAAACCTTAGCAGAGTTCAACCCTACAAGGGTTATTGTTTCGCTTGCCCCGTCTGGAACAACTTTTTTAGTGACCGTATCCATGTCAAAGTAATAAACAGTGTCACCAACACAGATAGGTTGTCCGTAACCCCCAACAACTAAGGTACTTGCTGTCGTTAATGTATTAGATGATGGTACATATCTTAACAGTTTATTATCTTTACCAAAGATGTATATATCTCCGCTGGCCTTATGAGTGCATGCCGAAGAGAAATCCCTAAAATCGGCTACACCTGTTTTTATTGTTTCGATAGTTTCAGTTTCCGGGTCAAATCTCAATATATCTTGGCGTGCTGCGACTACAGCAAGTGAAGTCCTGCCTCCAAATAGATATATTTTCCCATCATTCCCTAAACAACCAGCTATACCAACTGTACCGTTAGGTATTGCCGCAGTAGTCAGGATTGAAACGGAGTTATCAGAATAATTAAATTTTCCGATTTCCCCTGCTGCTGTATTGGAATAAGAACCAAAGATGTAACATCGGTCTTTGTACTCTACTGCTAACGCTCC